>NZ_JANLGL010000352.1:0-3865 GCF_024655625.1 Pseudomonas sp. 18.1.10 | reverse complement strand
CACACTTGACCGTGTACACCCTGAAGAAACACGGTCAAGTGTGGGAGCGGGCTTGCTCGCGAATGCGACAGCCCAGACAACACTGCTCACAAAGTGAACGCCCAAGCCAAAAGCGCCACCTTTTGGCGCGTCGCAAACAGATAAGTAGCTCCCAAACGATTTTGCCCCTCACCAGCCGTCCCCCGTGCTTGGGGTGACAGACTTTCCCCACGCCCGCAAAGCGCCTTCCCACAAGTGCTACCGATCTGCTCACACCCCTTGAGTAGGCCTGCTCCTACGTCCTTTTCCGGCCATCCGCGCACTTGCGACATGGGCTTATATAGACGCGTCAAAACGTCGCTTTTAGGAGTTATTGGACGGCCATTCAATTTTAGGCATGGCAATTGCTCTATCAATTCAAAAGCCTCTCTCACCGCTTTTCCCAAAGCAGGGATGAAGAGCGCAATAACAAGAGCCTCGCCTGAGGCCATCACTTGCTTGTGTGAGGAGATACCGCGATGACGTCGTTCAACTCCGGGGCCCAACCCCAGAACCGTGCGCCTCAATCCATCGGCTTTTTGCTGCTGGACAATTTCACGCTGATTTCCCTGGCGTCCGCAGTCGAACCCCTGCGCATGGCCAACCAGCTGTCCGGCCGCGAGCTGTATCGCTGGACGACGCTGAGTGTCGATGGCAACCAGGTGTGGGCCAGCGACGGCCTGCAAATCACCCCCGATGCCTCCATGCACAAAGCCCCGGCGCTAGACACCGTGATTGTCTGCGGCGGCGTGGGCATCCAGCGCACCGTTACCCGTGAACACGTGTCGTGGCTGCAAAGCCAGGCGCGCCAATCCCGTCGCCTGGGCGCCGTGTGCACCGGCAGCTGGGCCCTGGCTTGCGCCGGTTTGCTCGACGGTTTTGATTGCAGCGTGCACTGGGAATGCCTGGCGTCGATGCAGGAAGCCTTCCCCCGCGTGGCCATGAGCACACGCCTGTTCACCCTCGACCGCAACCGCTTCACCAGCTCGGGCGGCACCGCGCCGCTGGACATGATGCTGCACCTGATAAGCCGCGATCACGGGCGTGAATTGTCCGCCGCGATCTCCGAGATGTTTGTGTACGAGCGCATCCGCAACGAACAGGATCACCAGCGTGTGCCGCTCAAGCACATGCTCGGCACCAACCAGCCGAAGTTGCAGGAAATCGTCGCGCTGATGGAAGCCAACCTGGAAGAACCGATCGACCTCGACGAACTGGCGGTGTACGTCGCCGTGTCGCGGCGCCAGCTGGAGCGGCTGTTCCAGAAGTACCTGCACTGCTCGCCGTCGCGTTATTACCTGAAGCTGCGCCTGATCCGTGCACGGCAGCTGCTCAAGCAAACGCCGATGTCGATCATCGAAGTGGCGTCGGTGTGCGGGTTTGTCTCCACGCCGCACTTCTCCAAGTGCTACCGCGAATACTTCGGCATTCCGCCGCGGGATGAGCGTGTGGGTTCCAACACTACCCAGCAGGTGGCGATGATGCCGATTCCGCAGGCACTGGTGTTGTCACCGTTGTCGGGGCCGCTGTCGGCGTTGAGTCAGGCGCGCAATGAATCGACTTTTGCCAGCGTAAGGCTCTAGACCGAGTCGGCTGCATTCGCGAGCAAGCCCGCTCCCACATTTTGACTGCATTTCAAAGTTGGAACTCGGTCAAATGTGGGAGCGGGCTTGCTCGCGAAAGCGGTCTATCAGGCGCCCGAGTTCTGCCTGAACTGCACCAACGCCGGCAACAACTGCTTATCAATCGCCTGCCGCACCGCCGGCAAAATCGTCGCACTGCCGGTGTACATCTGCTCGACCATGCCTTTCAGCGCCTTGGCCCGCGCTTCGCTCAAACCGCGTACCGCACACTCACAGGCCTGCTCGGCAGTAGAGCCGCTGGAAACCTCAAAGCCCAGTGAGCGCAGTTGGCCCAGCAGGTCATCCTGGTCAATCAAATCCGCATGCATCATGACGTTTTATCCTGGTGAAGGGAGCGGGGTTTGACCTGGATTCTGGTAGCCGCTCAACCGGTCGGCAAGGGCAGATTGCGCGAATGCCTCAGATGGCTATGGGCATGTCGTTTTCGGGCCATTTGCCGGCAGAAGTAATAGGCACACTGAGCGCAAGCAAGCAGCTTGACGGTTTGGTCACCCTCGGGATGTACAGCTCACACAACATTCTGCCTCGATCTTGTCACGGCTTGATCGGGGCTTTTTTTATGCCGATAACCCGGCCGAGCAGGGCCGGGCGCGGCAGGTCGGCCTGCTCCTGGCTGATCGTCGCAAGGCGTTGCAATGACGCCTCGGTAAACGGCGCCGCGTGTGGCCCGGCGAGGTCGACGTGCAGCAGCATCTGCTCGTTGCCGGCCAGCTCCTTTTCATCCCCCACTAAATGCAGGCTGTGATAGAGGTGCAGGCGCTTGGCGTCATGGGCGATCAGTTGGGTATGCACCTCGACCTCGGCGCCAAGTTTCACTTCGTGCAGGTAGTTCAGGTGCAGCTCCAGGGTGAACAGCGAATGGCCGCTGGCTTCGCGGTTTTCGCTGTCCAGGCCAAGGGTGTCCATCAGGGCGTCGGTGGCGTAGCTGAAGATCAGCAGGTAGAACGCGTCGCGCAGGTGGCCGTTGTAGTCGACCCAGTCGGGGTGGATTTGCGTCGTATAAGTGGTCAATGCAGGCATGGCATGTACTCGGTCAAAAAATGTGGGAGCGGGCTTGCTCGCGAATACGGTGTGTCAGTGGATGCATTGGGTACTGACCCACCGCATTCGCGAGCAAGTCGAATCGTCGCACCGCCGCTCCCACAGGGGTTATTCGGCGAAGCTCATGCCGTGTTTGGCCTTGGTGGTTTTTACCGCCTCCAGCACCGCCAACAGGCAATCATCACGATAGCGCTCCAGCGCCGAAATGCTGTGTTTGCCTAGCTGATCGCTGGTGCCATCGACCACATCATCAATCAGCTTTTCCGTCAGCTCTGGCGCCGGCAAATACGTCCACGGCAACTGCAAGGCCGGGCCGAACTGTGCCATGAAATGGCGCATGCCCGCATCGCCACCGGCCAGGGTGTAGGTGAGGAAGGTGCCCATGAACGACCAGCGCAACCCGGCGCCAAAGCGGATGGCATCGTCGATTTCGCCGGTGGTGGCCACGCCGTCGTTCACCAGGTGCAGCGCTTCACGCCAGAGCGCTTCGAGCAGGCGATCGGCGATAAAACCAGGGACTTCCTTGCGCACGTGCAGCGGGCGCATGCCAAGGGATTCGTACACCTTGATCGCCGCTTGAATAGCTTCTGGCGCCGTGTTTTTACCGCCCACCACTTCCACCAGCGGCAACAGGTAGACCGGGTTGAACGGGTGACCGACCACGCAGCGTTCCGGGTGGGTCGAGCCCTCGTAGAATTCACTCGGCAACAGGCCGGAAGTGCTGGAGCCGATCAAGGCGTTCGGCTTGGCGGCGGCGCTGATCTTGCTATGCAGATCGAGCTTCAACTCCAGGCGTTCCGGGGCGCTTTCCTGGATGAAGTCGGCGTCTTTCACGCACTCCTCGATGGTGGCGACGAAGCGCAGGCGATCCTGGGAGGCACCGGGCGCCAGGCCTTGTTTCTCCAGGGCGCCCCAGGCGTTGGCGACACGTTTACGCAGGGCGGCTTCGGCGCCGGGCGCGGGGTCCCAGGCGACGACATCCAGGCCGTGGGCGAGGGCGCGGGAGACCCAGCCGCTGCCGATGACACCGCTGCCGAGGGCGGCGAAGGTTTTGATTTCGGTGATAAAGCGCATGACGACATTCCTAAAGAGTTCGGTGATTCCTTGTGGGAGCGGGCTTGCTCGCGAAAGCGGAGTGTCAGTCACCCAATCTGTTGCTGACC
>NZ_JANLGL010000351.1:0-3890 GCF_024655625.1 Pseudomonas sp. 18.1.10 | reverse complement strand
GGGAGCTGGGTGGCCGGCGATAGTGGTGTGTCAGTCACAAAGCTATCGCAGGCAAGCCAGCTCCCACATTTCGATCGTGTTTACAGGTAAAAAACTCAGTCGCCCGTGGCAATCGCCCGCTGTGGATCAGTAATCCACTCACTCCACGACCCCGCATACAACTTACCCAACGGATACCCCGCCAGGCTCAGGGCAAACAGGTTATGACACGCCGTCACCCCCGAGCCGCAATACGCCACCAGTTCATCCGGTGAACGACCCTGCAACTGATCCGCAAACCGTTGCTTGAGCTGCTCAACCGGCAAGAAACACCCATCACTGCCGAGGTTTTCACTGAACGCGGCACACTGCGCCCCCGGAATATGCCCGGCGACCGGGTCGATCGGCTCCACCTCACCGCGAAAGCGCGGCTGGGCGCGGGCATCGAGCAAGGTCAGGCCCGGCTGGCCCAGGCGCTTTTGCAGGTGTTCGGCGTCCAGCAACACATGGTTGTCCGGCGTGCCGGCGAAGGTCCCGGGCTGGATCACCGGCGCATCCAGGCTCAACGGGAAACCCGCGGCATGCCAGGCCTTGAGGCCGCCATCGAGGATAAACACACCATCACGCTTGCCCAACCACGCCAGCAACCACCACGCCCGAGCGGCAAACGCGCCGGGACCGTCGTCATACAGCACCACGTCGGTGTCGGCACTGATGCCCCACGCCCGCAGTTGCTGCGCCAACGTATCCGCAGCTGGCAACGGGTGACGACCGGTCACGCCCTTGGTCACCGGGCCACTGAGGTGGCGCTCCAAATCAGCGTATTGCGCGCCCTCGATATGCCCTTCGGCGTAGCTGCAACGCCCGTAATCCGGGTCTTCGAGGGCAAAGCGGCAATCCAGGATCACCAGCCCAGGCGACTGCTGGCGCTCGGCCAATGGCTGGGGGCGGATCAGTTGGGCAAGCGGCATGACGGACTCCTGTGGACAGATTCGGGAAAGGTCCTACTTCACTTCTTCCAGTGCCTGATTCAACGGCACGTAAAACTCTTTGAACAACGCGTCTACCGCGTCTTTAGCCTCGGGCGTGACAAATCCGGCCTCCAGCACCAATACCTGATACACCCCGCGCTTGATCGCTTCGGCGCTCAAGTGCGCGGAGTTTTCATTGGTGGTGCACAGGAAGCGCACCCACGACGTGAGGATGATCCACGCGTTGAGGGTCAGGGCTTCGGTCTGGATCGGGTTCATATTGAGGATGCCGGCATCGACAAACCCCCGGTAGATCGCATTGCCCTGGGTCAGGCAGCGCTGGGAAAAACGCCGATAGCCGGTGGCCAGTTCCGGGTCGCTTTCCAGCAGGTGTTCAAGGTCGCGGTGCAGGAAACGGTAGCGCCACATGCCGGCCAGCAAGGCCTGTAAATAGAAACGTTTGTCCTGGACGGTGGCGGCGCGCCCCTGGGGCGGGCGCAGGAAACTGTCCACCAGGGCTTCGTATTCGCGAAACAGCACGGCGATGATCGCCTGCTTGTTGGGGAAGTGGTAGTACAGGTTGCCCGGGGAAATTTCCATATGGGCCGCAATATGGTTGGTGCTGATACTGCGCTCGCCCTGCTGGTTAAAAAGCTCCAGGCTGGTTTGCACAATGCGCTCGCTGGTCTTTACTCGTGGTGCCATAGGGGAATCAGCTTCTATACACGTGATGGGGCATCTTACGGCCTATCTCGGCCGGGATAAAACTGCATGTTGCTGCAATGTTATTTGACAATTTAGAGCAATGACTCTAAAAATCCAGGCAGACCTATAACAACCGGGAACTGCGCCATGTCTGCCAACGTTGCCTACCTGCAAGATTCCCAGGCGCTGGAACACCTCCAGGACCTGTTCGACGCCCAACAGCGCGCCTATGCGGCCAACCCGATGCCGCCAGCGGGCCAACGCCAGCAATGGCTCAAGGCCCTGCGTGACCTGCTCAGCGACGAACGCCAGGCGTTGATCGACGCCATCAGCCAGGATTTCAGCCACCGCAGCGCCGACGAAACCCTGTTCGCCGAACTGATGCCCAGCCTGCATGGCATTCACTACGCCAGCAAACACCTCAAAGGCTGGATGAAACCTTCGCGTCGCGCTGTAGGCATTGCCTTCCAGCCCGCGTCCGCCAAAGTCATCTACCAACCGCTGGGCGTGGTCGGGGTGATCGTGCCGTGGAACTACCCGCTGTACCTGGCCATTGGCCCGCTGGTCGGGGCGTTGGCGGCGGGTAACCGGGTGATGCTCAAGCTCAGCGAATCCACCCCCGCCACCGGCGAATTGCTCAAGACGCTGCTGGCAAAGATCTTCCCCGAAGACCTGGTGTGCGTGGTCCTTGGCGAGGCCGATATGGGCATCGCGTTTTCCAGGCTGCGCTTCGACCACCTGTTGTTCACCGGTGCCACCAGCATTGGCAAGCATGTGATGCGCGCGGCGGCCGAACACCTCACGCCGGTGACCCTGGAACTGGGCGGCAAGTCGCCGGCCATTGTCTCCGCCGATGTGCCGCTTAAGGACGCCGCCGAACGCATCGCCTTCGGCAAGGCCCTGAACGCGGGGCAAACCTGCGTGGCGCCGGACTACGTGCTGGTGCCGGAAGATCGCGTGGAGGGTTTCATCGAGGCCTACACCCAAGCCATTCGCGGGTTTTATCCGACCCTGGCCGACAACCCGGACTACACCGCCATCATCAACGAACGGCAATTGGCGCGGCTCAATGCCTACGCCAAGGACGCCACCGACAAAGGCGCCACCCTGATCCCGCTGTTTGAGCAGGGCCAGGCACGGCGCATGGCCCACAGCCTGTTGCTGAATGTCAGCGACGACATGACGGTGATGCAGGATGAAATCTTCGGCCCGCTGTTGCCGATCGTGCCGTATCGCGGCCTTGACCAGGCCTTTGCCTACATCAACCAGCGACCTCGCCCGCTGGCCCTGTATTACTTCGGCTACAACAAGGGCGAACAGAACCGCGTGCTCCACGAAACCCATTCCGGCGGCGTGTGCCTGAACGACACCCTGCTGCACGTGGCCCAGGACGACATGCCGTTCGGCGGCATCGGCCCCTCGGGCATGGGCCACTACCACGGCCACGAAGGTTTCCTCACGTTCAGCAAAGCCAAGGGTGTGCTGGTGAAGCAGCGCCTGAACGCGGCGAAGTTGATCTACCCGCCTTATGGCAAGGCGATCCAGACGTTGATCCAGAAGCTGTTTATCCGCTGATAACAACACTCCCGGGATAACAATAAAAATGAACCCCAGCCTGACTGAAACACCCGCGCTGTCACGGCGCGGCGTCTTGAAAATCGGCCTGTGCGCCAGCGCCTTCCTGGCCACCGCCGGGCTCGGCGCCAGCCTCAGCGGCTGCTCCAGCAGCACGCCGGCCAGCGGCTTTGTGATGCTGCGCAGCAGTGACCTGCCGTTCCTGCGCGCGGTGATCCCGGTGCTGCTGGCAGGCGTGGCCAGCGCCGAGGCCGTTGCCAGCGGGGTCGAGGTCACCCTGAAAAAGCTCGACTTCAGCCTGCAACGCCTGTCGCCGGAGATGTTCAAGCTCACCCAGCAACTGTTCGACGTGCTGGGCATGGGCATCACCCGTGGGCCGTTGACCGGAATCTGGGGCAGCTGGGAAAACGCCAGCAGCGAACAGATCCGCAACTTCCTGCATCGTTGGGAGAACAGCTACCTGAATCTGCTGCGCATGGGCCAGGGTTCGTTGCTCAAGCTGGTGATTATGGCGTGGTATTTCCAGCCGGCGGCCTGGGCACACTGTGGCTACCCCGGTCCCCCGAAGATCTAGCCCTGATAACCCGATCAAAACTGTGGGAGCGGGCTTGCTCGCGAAAGCGGTGCATCAGTGAAGAAGGCAGTGACTGACCCACCGCC
>NZ_JANLGL010000350.1:0-3896 GCF_024655625.1 Pseudomonas sp. 18.1.10 | reverse complement strand
CGACCGCATTCCAACTGATGTACGCGGTTAAATGTGGGAGCGGGCTTGCTCGCGAAGAGGCCCTCAAACCCGCCGCATACCAATATGTGGAATGTCATCCTCCAGATATTCCTCCCCCGCCACCACAAACCCATACCGCCCGTAATACCCCTGCAAATGCGCCTGGGCTGACAGAAAAATCGGCGTCTCAGGCCAGATATCGGCAATGCGCTTGAGCGTCTCTTCCATCATCAGATGCCCCAGCCCAGTGCCGCGCGCCGAAGGCGCCACGATCACCCGGCCAATCACCACGTCACCGCCCTGGGACTCCGGGTCCAGCAGGCGCAGGTAGGCCACCAACTGGTCGTCCTGCCAGGCCATCAGGTGGTGGGTGTCGCCGTCCAGGTCCTGCCCGTCGATGTCTTGATAGACGCACTTTTGCTCAACGACGAACACCTCGCCGCGCAGGCGCAGGATGGCGTATAGCTGTTCCTTGCCCAGGTCAGTGTGATGTTTGCAGACCCAATCGACTGTCATGGCGAAATCTCTTATCAGTAGGTGTTCTGGATAGTAAGCGCGGTAGCCGATTGTGTCTAAATCCGCTGTTTTTTGTGAGTGAAATCAATTTGCCATCATTGAGTGCATTCGCCGCCCGTTTCTTTGTGTAATCTTGAGCTACTGTTAGAACCTCTGGGCCCGCCAAGGACGTTGAGCATGCCGCGATTGTTTCGTGCCGTTGCTTTGATTGGAGTGTTGTTGCTGGCCCAGCCGGCGTTCGCCCAGCGTCTGCGCCTGGTCGCGGATGCCTGGCCCCCCTTTACCGATGCCACCTTGATAAATGGCGGCCTGGCCACCGATATCGTCAGCACCGCCCTGGCCCGTGCGGGCTACGCCAGTGATTTCGAACAGGTGCCCTGGGCCCGGGCGCTGATGGGCGTGGGTGACGGGCGTTACGACGTGCTGGTCAACGCCTGGTACGACGATGCCCGCACGCACCTGGGGCAGTTTTCCGCTGAATACCTGCTGAACCGCGTGCGTTTTATCAAGCGCCGCGACGATCCCATCGAGTTCAAGAACCTGGCGCAATTGCACGACTACCCGATTGCGGTGGTGCGCGGTTATGCCTATTCGGCGGCGTTCGATGGCGATGTGCAGTTGCAGAAAGTGCCGGTGCACAACTTCTCCATGGCCGTGCGCATGCTTGCGGCGCAGCGGGTGCGGCTGACGGTGGAGGATGAATATGTGGCGCGGTATTACCTGGCGCGTGAATCGCCCAAGGTGCGCAATGCGGTGGAGTTTCTGCCGACGCCGCTGAGTGAAAACAGCCTGCATATTCTGGTGAGCCTGAAGAACCCCGAGCATGCGCAGATCGTGGCCGGGTTTGATCGGGAGATTGCGCGGATGAAGGATGATGGCAGTTATGCGCGGTTGATGAAGGCGCATGGGATGTAGGGCCTGGAAGGGCCTCTTCGCGAGCAAGCCCGCTCCCACAGTTGACCGCGTACATCATTTGGAATGCGGTCGAATGTGGGAGCGGGCTTGCTCGCGAAAGCGATTTAAGCCTCGCCAGTCTCTTTGATCAGATGCGCCGCCAAGGTCCGCAACGGCCCCAACTGCCGACAAATCAACGCCAACTGCGTCTGCACCAACCGCTGCCCCTCGTCGATCTCATCCGGCATCTGCTCCAGCTCCGCCGCCAGCGCTTCCTCGGCATCACTCTGAATCGCAATCGGCTGCTTGTTCGCCAGCCCCGTGGCGATCTCGTCGATGCTCGCCGCCAAGGTATTCCCTGCGCCGTCGATCAAATGCTCACGCACCTCCGCCGGCAACTGGGTTTCACGGTGGGCGCCAAGCCCTGACAGGTAGCTGAGCAAGGTGTGGGACAACACCAGGAAGCGGAAGCCCACATCGGCCTCCTTACGGAAGTGCCCCGGCTCCATCAGCATGTTTGCCAGGGTCGTGGACAGCGCCGCGTCGGCGTTGTGCGCGTTGCGCCGGGCCAGGCGGTAGGCGAGGTCGTCGCTTTTGCCGGCGGCGTATTGCTGCATGATCTGGCGCAGGTAGATGCTGTTGCAGGTCAGGGTGTTGGCCAGCACCTTGTTCAGGCGCCGGCCTTGCCAGTCCGGCAGGAACAGGAACACCGCCAGGCCGGCGATCAGGCTGCCGAGCAAGGTATCGAACAAGCGCGGCAGGAACAGCCCGTAGCCATCGCCGACCTGGTTGAAGCAGAACAGCACCATCAGGGTGATCGCCGCCGTGGCCAGGGTGTAGCGGGTGGTGCGGTTGATAAAGAACACCAGGCCGGCGGCGATGGCGAACATCGACTGGACCAAGGGGCTCGGGAACAGGTCGAACAACGCCCAGGCCACGGTGAGGCCGATGGCGGTGCCGATGATCCGCTGGCCGAGCTTGCGCCGGGTGGCGCCGTAGTTCGGTTGGCACACAAACAGCGTGGTGAGGATGATCCAGTAGCCCTGGGACGCGTGGATCGCATGCAGCATGCCGTAGCCCACGGTCAACGCCAGGGACAGGCGCAGCGCATGGCGGAACAGCAGCGACGTCGGCGTCATCTGCGTGCGCAGGCGCGTCCACATTTCCTTGAGGTTGCGCGGGGCGCGGTCCAGCAAGTTGCTGTCGGTGGCCTCCGCCAGGCGGTCGGGGTTGCTGGCATCGCCCAGCAGGCGGTCGAGGGTGGACAGGTTGGCCGCCAGCGCGCGCAGCGAGCGCAGCAGGCCGCGCCACGCCGGGTTGCTCTGGATGCGCAGGTGTTCCAGGGACGCGTTGAGGTCGCCGAGGGCTTCGGCGAAGCTGTCGTCATAGATAAACGGCTGGCGCAGCTGGATCGACTCGGCCAGGGTCTGGCAGGCCTTGCCCTGCTGGCGCAGCAGGCGCTGGCAGCGGAACAGCACGTCGCTGTGGAAGAAGGCTTCGGCCAGGGCGTTGTAAGGGTAGTGCGACGAGCTGGCGCGTTCGTGGATGTCCTGGGCGAGGAAGTACAGCTTGAGGTAGCGGCTGACCTTCGAACCCGGTCGGCCATTGCCCACGCGGTGCAGGATGATTTCCTTCGCGGCATTCAGCGCGGCCACCACCCGGCCGTTTTGCTGGGCCAGTTCCAGGCGGCGTGCTTCCACATCCAACTGGCGGATCGGTTCGAACAGCGAGGATTTGAGCTTGAGGTAACGCCCCAATTCGCGGAACAAGCGCGCCAGGCTCTGCTGCACCGGCTGGTTGGAAAACAGCGCCTGCCACAGCACCGACAGCGCGCCATACCACGCCGCACCGGCTACCAGCAGCAGCGGCTCGTGCCAGAAATCCGAGACCGCGCCACCGCGCTGGTCCACGCCGATCATGGTGTACACCGAGAGGATCAGCGTCGCCGAGGCAATCGCGCCGTAACGCTCGCCGAGGGCGCCGAGCATGGTCAGGCAGAAGGTGGCCAGGGCCAGGGAAATCGCGAAGATCCACGGATAGGGGAACAGCAATTCCACCGACAGCGCGGCGATGCTGAAACACACCAGCGTCACCGCCAGGGCGTTGAGACGGCCCTGCCAGCTGTCGTCGGTCTCGGCCAGGGCGCTGGCGATAATCCCCAGGAACAGCGGGATCAGCAGCGTCATCTCATCCTGATACCAGCACAGCGCCATGCTGCCGGTGAGGGCGATGAATACCCGGATGCTGTAGCTGAATTTATCCAGCGCCCAGAGACGGCGCAGGGACTGCTTGAACGAGGTCGATGACATGAAGGCTGGAGTCTTCCGGGACGATGCCGTTAAGTTGGCGCATCAGTGACGCCACGGCAAGGGTCGCGATCACATCTGCTGGCAAATTATTCCCAAGCACACCACAAAACCAATGTGGGAGCGGGCTTGCTCGCGAAAGCGGTGTGTCAGTCAAAGTTGTTTTAACTGATCCACCGC
>NZ_JANLGL010000034.1:0-41791 GCF_024655625.1 Pseudomonas sp. 18.1.10 | reverse complement strand
GCGGTATGTCAGCCAAGTATTCATTGACTGGTTCACCGCATTCGCGAGCAAGCCCGCTCCCACAGGTTCGCTGTACGGCACGGCCCTTGCTGTACAGAAAATGAGGGAAATGGCCGGTGGTCAGGCAATGCGAACTAATGCCGACAACGGTCGTCAATGACTGCATGTTCTTATCAGGCGGTACGCACCATGGACAATCCTTTTCAGATCATCACTGACACCTTCACCCCTGAATACCGCGTCAACCTGAGCATCCAGCGGCTGGATGGCAGCATCATGCTCACCCTCTCCAACGAGGCGGGCGTGGTGGCCAAGCGCATGATCAGCGCCGAGCAACGCAACGACCCGCAGCGGCTCAAACGCCTGGTGCAAAGCATCCAATTTGGCATCGCCATCGAACAGGGCCACAGCGCCATGGAGATCCTCGCGGTGATGACCGATGGCGACCACAAACTGTTGCAGCGCCCGCCGGCGCGAGCGCTGCCCTTCAGCGTCGGGCTTTAAAGCTCGCCTTTCTCGGTTTCCAGGTTCGCTTCGCCTTTGCGACGCGGGCCATCAACCTTCACCGAGGGGAACGCCGACGAGGCGTAACGCACCACCAGGATCGAGAACGCCAACAGCAGAATCCCACCGCACAGGTAGATGATGCCTACGTCTGGCGGGTTGTGGTGGGACACGTTGGAGATCAACAGGCGCGTCAGCGCGGTGATCGCAACGTAGATCAGGAAACGCACGGGCATGTGGTTGGTCTTGAAGTAAATCCCGACCATCGCGCCCAGTTCCAGGTAGATGAACAGCAGCAAGATGTCATCGATCTTGATGTGCCCGTTCTCCAGCATCCCCAGAAATTCCATCACCGCCGCCCAGGCCGTCACCGCACCAATAGCGAACAGCGCCAGGTAGTGGAACGATTCGACAAACAGGTTACCCAGGGACTCGGCCAGTTCATGCACGTTCTGGCGCAGCCTTTCGGCCCAGTTGATTTTCACGATGATGCTTCCTTAGGTCGGCTCGACCGGATAATGCGGGTTGGACGTGACGGTTGTTCTGCATGCAGAAAAAAGGCCAGACACTGCAGAGTGAGATGATGGCTGAATGATACGAGGCACTTAATCGGATTGTTGTATTGGCAACTTGGCTGCGATCAACACATGCATTTCGTGCATTACTTGTTCATGAGAGAGGCCTGGACTGGTGTCATCCAGAGTCGCTTGCACCTTGGCTCGGAACCAAAGTTCGTAGGATGACGCGCAATCTTCAACCTCAGGTGGGTCGGGGAACTCCGTTTCCATAAGCTATGAACACCCCCCATGTGGCGAGCGAGCTTGCTCGCGCTGGGGTGCGTAGCGCCCCCAAAGTCTTCCCACTGGATTTACCTGGAAGAACACAATTGCCTGAAAAGGGCTGCTTCGCAGCCCAGCGCGAGCAAGCTCGCTCGCCACAGGTATTCGGCCAGCGTCAAGCTGGCGCGACTTGCTCCAGCGCTCGGTCTACCAGCAAGCCGCTCATTTCCACCAATTGGTGAATGGCAAACACCAGGCTTCGCTGCGGACCTTCAAGGTCGAATGCCAACGTACTAGCCAATTCACGGGCGCTGCTCAAGCTCTCACTGGCATTGGCCAGTAAAGCTTCTGTATCCGACGCGGGGGTCACGTTAAAAAGCGTAACAGGCGGCTCTGAATCGAATTGCTCGGCACAACTGGAAGTATTTTTTCCCATGATGCAACTCCGGTAGTTATCTGTTGAGTGCTCCTTCGGAATCGAGCCGCCAAACTCGGCCCTGCGCTCGCAGGGACGGCAAAAGGTAAGCCTGCGCCGGATTACTCGGCAACCTCATCGTATTGTGAGAAATTTCCGGCGTCGCAAACCTGTATTTACGGGCTACAGTAAAAAACTGCTACCCAAACCCCACGGTTTGGCTTACCCTTTTAGCTGTATATAAATACAGTAGTCGCAAAAGACAACTATCGTGAAGGCATGTGAGGTGGTGAATGGCCGTCGAAGTGGTATACCGCAGCAGCCGAGATCTGGAGCGTTTGTATATCGTTTTGCGGACTAGCGGACTGCCTAGATAGGCCATTGGTCGGGGTAGCTGCATCTAAAACTGCCGTAGTATCAGCAGCCTACGTATCCAGATGGAGAAATATTGTCCTTCGAAACCAATTATCCTGCCTAGTTTTCGCTTTTGCCACCCTGCCTAGTTAGCTCGTAGGGCTTTAGCGCAACAGTTCGCAAGATTCATCGGCCAGCATTTGATTTGAACAAATGCTTCCTCATACACGCTGGACAGACAGACGACGAGGCCAAAATGGCAGTTGAGACTCTTTATCGCAGTACCCGAGACCTGGAGACTACTTTTGTGGACCGCAAACTCGCTGATGCGCATGATCAAATGCTTGAGCTGGCGGAGCTGCTGACGGACACACTGATGAAGCATGTACCGGGGCTATCTGAGAAACACGCAGAGGATGTGAGCATCTACATGGCTAAAAATCGCTCAGTGTTTGCAGCAGCTTTCAAAAACAATGTGGGCGCTTTGAGCGAGCTTTCTGAAGCCACTGGTACTGAAGGATGAAATAGGTCAGAGCCTTCGAACGTGATTGACCGTTTAGTAAGCGTTTGGAGCTTATGCAAACTAAGCTCCAGCATAATGGGAATGTTTGGAATATTTTTAAAATTACAACCCCCTCGGGAGTGTTTGGTCGCTCATCGCTTCAGCCAATAACGGTCGACTGTGGCGCGACTGACACCCAGTCTACGAACGATCTCCATTTTTGCTAATCCTTCGGTTTGCAAAGTCTGGATGGCCAAACGATTATCTTCTGCCCGCTTTCCACGTACCCCGCGGCTCGCACCATGATTGATAACACTACTCAGCAGGCCAGCTCCGACAAGTCGGTTTAAATCACGTTCTTGCTGATGCCGATAGGCTTCAAGGTCGATACCAACCATGCGCGCCTCCACAGCCATAAGCACAAGGCTGAGGGAGATGCCTAGGCATTCGCATAAAGAATAGAGTTTGAGAACAGAAATGGCCAGGCGTCCTTGTTCGACCTTGGCAAGATGATCTCGATTTAGGACTTGTGCACAGCCCTCTCGACTGAGCCCAGCAGCAACCCGGACTTCCCTTATGACCTGCCCCAAAGCCTCCAAATAATCCATCTCTCTTCCGTGTACTCACAAAAGAGAGAATAAAGCCACGCTTTGACGCATCACATCGTGGGGGTATAAAATGCATATATAGCGCGTAAGCTTGGAATCCTCATCCTTCCAGGAACGTTCTACAAATCCTCAAACACTCACAACGCAGTCGAGATGAGTCCTGCGATACCGAATATTTTTCCACTGTGAGTGTACGAGCGGCACGGACTGAATCGGGAATGGGTTGGCAATTGATATACATACTTGACCCTGCAGAACGTAAAGTTTTCACTAGGACACACTGTGAACTAGAGGGGGTGGGATTTCTTATCACCATTACCTCAGCCCAGACAGGGATGAGTGATCGCGCTGCGATGGTCAGCTGTGCGTATGAACTTCAGTACTATATGAATGCTGCTCCTGACGTTGTCATCAGTCACGTGCAGATGCTGTGCCCACCAGCCCTGACCCGTTCCGGCAGATGGAGTTTGGAGGACCTGGACCAAATTATTTGCTTCCAAGGCATAGCAACTCAAGAAAGTGCTGTTGTATATCGCACCTCTCGCGGTGTTTACAAAATGGGAGAGCTGGACCTTCGCAAAAAAAAGACATCACAGGTGTGGTTCTCGAAAAAGCGCTTGGAAAATCACCGCCCTAGGATATCAGTGCCGGCTCCCAAATCAGCCAATCACCAGATGTACGCTCCCCTCTACCTGAGGCGCAAGTCGACGATCAGTCCCAAGTTCGCTTAAGTCTCCTGGCTCCTTACCGAGGAGCTTTCTGATGTCAGATTTCAAACGTGCCGCCGAAGCTCTGTCGGATGCCCGCGAAATTGTCGTATGTTGGCGCCGATTGAAAACTGACCCAATGGGTCAGTTTTCGGTCAGCGGCAACAGATTAGGTTGGATTTTACTTTCCTGGACGCGCCTATTGTCTAGTCGCGGACTCGACAGTGGTTGTTATGGTGGCCTCCTCCCGTCAGTCAAAGTTTGTTGTTAGAAGAGGATTTTCTCCTACTTTGGTTAACGCTTTATGTGGTATCCACGATAGCAAAAGGGTCAAAATAAGGCCCAAGGATGGGCTGATGTTAGACACTTTTTTGTTTGAAAAAGGATTGGTTATCTGGTTCGCACCGCACGCCACTGGTCTTCCTCTAGATGATTCGCAGTTGCAGTGACATCGAGTATGCGGAAGAAGGCCCCGATAGGTAGAGCACCTAATTATAAAACTCAGCAGCTTAGCGTATGTTTAGGATGTCAATTTTTTATTATTAACAGAAGCCATTTATCATTCTGGAAATATCGATATTCAGAATATTCGAATTTCTTGACTTCGGATATGCCTAAGAGTGAATCTTCATTCGCTGTTATCCGTAAACAGGCTGAACAGGCGAAAAACTATAAGGATTTTGTCTTTGGGTAATTAGTCGGAATAGGCGGCAATTTAATATCAATGACTAATTTTCGAAAACGCTCTATTGACGAGCTTGATATTATAAGCGATGCTTTTGAGAGGCTGGTAAACAACGTGCCCCGTAATCATAAAAATTTAGAAATGCAGCGCAAAGCCAAGGTAGAATTCACGTTGTCCGCCGTAGACGACGAGACTGGTAGGTCTCGATCCCTCATAGCTTGATCAAATACTAAATATTATTAAGTGAGGGATATAGTTTTAAAAAATGGAAAAAGAAAATTGCCTCAACGTGGTGAGGCTGCCAAAAAAAATTGAAGAGATAAAACAAGAAAACATTGATCTTAAGAAGCGCTTTGAGTTAGCACTTGAGTCTCAGACCCAGATGCTGTTCGAGAGAACAAGAGCTGAGCGGGAGGCCGGGAAGTGGCTGAAGGCTTACAGATCTTTACAAGACCAACAACAAGGCGGCAGTAAGATTTTCTCTGCAGTATTCGACAAGTAATTGCCCTATGGCGGCGCCATTTCGATGATGTCAATCTCAAAGTAGTGAATCTGCGGAGCGCCACTTGGGAGCATGAATTTGGCGACATATTAAAATTTAAGGCTTTCCTGACTGCTCTGCTAAAAACACCCTCCTGAACGAACACTTTTAATAGTCTGAATTTGAGCGCTTTATATTGCTACCAAGGATTTTGAACGGGGCATTATTTGAAAGCATCAAATATTATTCGCACGTTCATTATTTTTAATAATGTAAATCTAGCGTTTTTCTAGAACATATCCCACGCCTCTAAGTGTGTGAATTAACTTACTCTCAAAAGGGTCGTCCATCTTGGCTCTAAGTCTTCTTATGGAAACCTCAACGACATTAGTGTCGCAGTCAAAATTCATATCCCACACTTGAGATATGATTTGTGTGCGGCTCAGAACAATGCCCGTATTCCGCATTAGATAGTGCAGCAGAGCAAACTCCTTTGTTGTCAAGTCTATACGCTGACCATCTCTGAACGCTCTGTGGCGGCTTTGATCCAACTCAAGGTCAGCTACGCGAATAATTTCTACAGATGCAGCACTATCCGACCTACGCATCAATGCGCGAACTCGAGCAAGCAATTCGGGGAATTCGAAGGGTTTAATTAGGTAGTCATCAGCTCCATTCTCCAAACCTCTGACTTTATCGATTAGTCGGCTGCGGGCAGTGAGCATCATAATACGCGAAGAGCAATCTTTCCGTCGTAATAGTTCTAGAACTTGCCAACCATCCATCTCTGGAAGATTGATATCTAGAATAATGAGTTCGTACATGTGCTGCTTGGCCAGAAATAGCCCGTCAGAGCCGGTATGTACGCAATCCACTACATATCCGCACTCAGTGAGGCCCTGGCGTACATATTCAGCAGTTTTTACTTCATCCTCAATTACCAGAATTCGCATTGGATTTTGTCTCGATATTACTCAGCAGTTTTAACCACGCAAGTGCGCAGTCATCATTGGGGGGAATGGTAAATCAAAACTAACTGTCCGTGGCTTAAATAACAGACTTGTAATTGTTAAGCAATACGCTTGATAACCTCGCAGGTTAATGTGTCGCCATCTGGGTTTGTCAATTGCGGACCCTCCCCCATTAGGTGAATTTACCTTATGAAATATTGGGTTGTTCTATTTGTCGTGGGCGCTCTGTTCCGTTCAGATGATGGGGTCGACTCTCACGTTGAGGACGTGGGCCACTGGTGCAGCCATGAACTCCATCGGGATGCCATGCACATCCTTGAACAGGTATTGGAATTTTAGTAAAAAAAAAACGCCCCGAAGGGCGTAAAATATTCACCTTTTACCAAAGGAGCATTTAAGCAACTCAAGGTGAATTCGTTGAACTAGCGATTTGCTTTTCAGAAGTTCCGGCTGGAGGAGTAGCAGAGCAACGCAATGGCTTATAGTACCGAAAGTGGGTATTCAACGATCAGGCGCACTTCATCCAAATCCGATTCGAAAGCAGTTGCTCGTGTATTTGCTTGGCGCAATCTCAAAGAAAGGTCTTTGGCAGCTCCTGTTTGCACTACGTATTTAACCTCAATGTCACGCTCCCAACGTTTCTGATTGGTGAGCGGATTGCCATTGTCATCGGTACGCATGTAAAACTGATTGGCATTAGAGTAGTCCGCGCCAGAGCCTTTGGCATAGCGAGTCATGAACGAAAGGCCTGGAATACCGTAGTCGGTCATGTTTAGGTCGTAGCGCAGCATCCAAGAGCGTTCTTTTGGCGAGTTGAAATCGCTGTACTGAATTGAGTTGTCGACGAATATCGAGTCTGATTGACGTAAATAGTCGAAATCGTCATCGCCATTGTTACGCTGATGCGACAGTGCGAGGGTGTGTGCACCATACCTGACGCCGAGCTTGGCGCTCCAGATATTATTATCGAACTCACCCAAACGTTTCTTGCCTTCGTCAACAGCTTTATAGTAATTAAAGCCGCTGATCAGGGTCAAATCATTGCTAAGCGGGTAGGAGACGCTTGTCCCGGCGTAGTATTGATTCCATACATCTTTTAGCTGGCTGGCATAGAGACTTACAGTAACACTGTCGTTGACCTTGTAATCGCCGCCACCGTAACCGATCCAAGGCGAGTTGACTGGGCCGCCATAGAAGGTCACGAAGTTATCGTTCAGGTCGCTGGATACTGGTTGGCTCATCGCGTGTAGTCTACCACCCTGCAGGGTGAGGCCTTGCATGCTGGTGTTTTCAACCGTTACACCGCGGAAGCTTTCTGGCAGTAGACGTGCGTCTCCTGATGCAACGACTGGTGTCGCTGGGAAGACATCACCCAATTTCACTACGGTATCGAACAGGCGGACTTTGGCAGCCCCCCCAACCTTCGTGTATTCATCACGGGCCTGGCCCTTTCCATCAACTGGCAACACATCGAAGGAGCTTCGGCCGCCGTTACGGCCATCGCCTGTATCGAGCTTGAGGCCGATCATAGCGAAGGCATCTAAACCAAAGCCGACGGTGCCTTGGGTGAAGCCCGAGTTGAATTTAGAAATTATCGCATGCGCCCAAGCTTCAGAATATCCGTTGGTGTTTCCCTTGCCGCTATTGAACGTTGGCGCAGAAGAGCTGCGATTATCACGATTGAAATAGAAGTTTCGGTTTAAAACAGTGAGGCTGCTACCGTCAATAAAACCTTCTGATGACTTATCTTCCGCGTTTGCTATAGCTGTATAGCTTATGGAAAAAGCAGAAGCTGCCAACACACACAACGGTACTTTAATTTTCATTTGATGCCCCTTTGATTACGGCAGCTTTTATTTTGATTTACCGACACGGCTATATTTTTTTTGTGGCCCGGCCGGGCACCTGCGTAGGACCTGACATGATAGTTGCAGATCAAAGATAACGGATTGGTGATAGAAAAATTACAATTTGGCAATCTAATTGTTATCTGTCGTATTTAAGGACGTTTTGTAGCTGCGGACTGATTTACTCAATAGCTTGTCCCGTGCGCAACTGGGCGGGAAATTTTAATGTCGAACGTACTTTCTAACGAAATTGTAATTTTACAGCCACCCCACTGATAGCGATCGCTGATTAGAGTGCCATCACCTGATCCAGTGGAGCTTGGCGGCTGTAAATACGTTCTCGCCAAGCTTTATCAAAGTTTGTGCACGAGGACCATAAAGTGCCCTGGTATAATCACAACGTTTTATCTAAAACCTCTGTCTTTGTCTTTCCCTTGAGAGCCATTGCATTCTGTACGCTCCTTTCAGGAGCGATCGTGCCAGCCGCATTTGCTCAGAGTATTAGCCTGGCCGAAGCGCTTTCCACTGCAATGGATGCTAACCCCGATCTTGCAGCTGCGCGTCAGGAAATCGGCATCTCGGAAGGAGTTCGCAAGCAAGCGGGACTCATCCCTAATCCTGAAATTTCGTATGACGTGGAAGACACCCGTCGTAATACAAGCACGACCACAGTCACCCTTAGTCAGCCTTTAGAGTTGGGTGGCAAACGAAGTGCTCGTATCGAAGTTGCCACCTACGGTCAAACCGTCGCGCAGCTAGAGCTGGACCGACGAGTCAATGGTCTTCGTGCGGATGTTGTCCAGTTTTTCTACGCCGCCTTAAGGGCTCAGACAGGCTTGAACCTGGCAAAACAATCTTTGGAGCTCACCGAACGCGGTCTGCGCATAGTCGATGGTCGGGTGCGCGCCGGTAAGTCCTCACCGGTGGAGGCTACGCGCGCCCAGGTGCAGTTGGCTGAAGCCAAGTTACAGGTAAGGCGCGCTGAAACAGCGAAGTCAACGGCTTACCAGCAATTGGCCCAGGTAATAGGCAGCTCGGCTACTGCATTTGATCGTCTGGACTCGCCAAACCTATCTCCCGGCATTCCGCCGCAGGCCGCAGAATTATTGGCGAAGCTTGATCAAACTGCAGAGATGCGACAGGCGCTTGCTCAAATAGACAAGAGCGATGCCTCACTCGGGTCGGAAAAGGCCCAACGTATCCCGAATCTCACTGTGAGTGTGGGTAGCCAATATGACCGGTCTGTTCGCGAGCGGGTCAACCTCGTGGGGCTGTCGATGCCTTTGCCGCTCTTTGATCGTAATCAGGGCAACATTCTTTCCGCTTCTCGCCGCGCAGATCAGGCCCGAGACCAACGAAACGCTGTAGAGCTAAGGCTACGCTCCGAAACCCAAACCGCAGTTAACCAGTGGGCTACCGCCATGCAAGAGGTCGAGTCTTACGACAAGACGATTCTGCCTTCAGCTCAACTGGCCGTGGATACCGCAACGCGTGGATTTGAGATGGGCAAATTCGGCTTCATCGAAGTGCTGGATGCGCAGCGCACCTTGATAGTCGCTCGTGGCCAGTACCTCGACTCGTTGGCGGCTGCAACCAATGCGCGTGCGCAGGTGGAAAGGGTTTATGGCGACGTCGGATCGAATGCCAGTTTTCGCTGAACGCCTAGACATTTTCCTCGGTACGCGTCTTTGAATAAGCCGCTACCTACGATCAGCAGGAGTAACAATGGACAACAAACGTAAGATCGCACTGGCGGTAGTCGCTGTGGCAGCCCTTGGATTTGGCAGCTTCGCCTGGAACTCTAGTTCTGAGCAGCCGCCAGCCAGTAATGCCGAACACGGCGCTGAGGACGGCCATGAGCATAAGAAGATTGCCGCAGCACCCGCTGAAGAGGGGGGGGATGATGGCCACGGTGAGGAGGGCCACAGCGACAGCGAAAAGGGAGAGGAGGAAGAAGGCAAGATGACGCTTAGCGCTGAGCAGATCAAGGCTGCCGGTGTCGTCCTCGAAGCTGCGGCTCCCCGTGAACTTAGCACCGTCGTGACTTTTCCTGGCGAGATACGGTTTGACGAGGACCATACAGCGCATGTCGTGCCTCGCGTACCTGGCGTTGTAGAAAGCGTTCAGGCCAACCTCGGAGAGTCGGTTAAGAAGGGGCAAGTCCTTGCGGTGATTGCGAGTCAACAGATCTCCGATCTACGCAGTGAGCAACAAGCCGCTCAACGACGTGTAGAACTGGCACGTTTGACCTTCGACCGCGAGAAACAGTTGTGGCAGGACAAAATCTCCGCCGAACAGGATTACCTCCAGGCTCGTCAAGGGTTGCAAGAGGCAGATATATCCTTGGCCAATGCTAAGCAAAAGGTCGGAGCTATCGGGGCATCGGTCAATTCTGCCGGCGGTAACCGCTACGAGCTTCGCGCGCCCTTCGACGCAGTTGTCGTGGAGAAGCACCTGACCGTCGGTGAGGTTGTCAGCGAGGCAACCAACGCTTTCATTCTTTCAGACCTCAATCAGGTGTGGGCAACCTTCGCAGTTCCTCCGAGCGATTTGGGGAAGGTTGTGACAGGCCGTGCGGTAAAGGTTTCTTCGCCTGACATGAAGGCTGAGGTGGACGGCAAGGTTGGTTATGTAGGCAGCCTCCTGGGTGAGCAGAACCGTGCAGCGACCGTTCGCGTCACGCTGACCAATCCAAATGGAGCCTGGCGACCAGGCCTTTTCGTAAGCATCGCGGTCACTTCACAGACTGATCGGGTGGCCGTAGCCGTTCCAGAATCCGCAGTGCAGACCGTTGAGGAAAAGCCTGCGGTATTCGTCAGGACCACTGAGGGATTTGACACTCGCACGGTAACGCTTGGTCGCCGTGCAGGTGGCTATGTGGAAATAACCGAAGGCCTCCAATCCGGCGCCCAAGTGGCAGCCAGTGGCAGCTTCACGCTCAAGTCCGAGCTCGGCAAGGCTAGTGCCGAGCACAGTCACTGATGCGAACTGACAGGATCATTCCACATGTTTGAACGTCTCATAAGATTCGCCATTGAGCAGCGCATCGTTGTAATGATAGCCGTGCTGATCATGGCCGGTATCGGTGTCTACAGCTATCAAAAGCTGCCTATTGATGCAGTACCAGATATTACCAACGTACAGGTTCAGGTCAACACTGCTGCTCCTGGTTACTCTCCGTTGGAAACCGAACAGCGAATTACCTTTCCAGTTGAAACGGCAATGGCTGGCTTGCCGGGCCTTCAGCAGACTCGTTCCCTTTCTCGCTCTGGACTATCTCAGGTCACCGTCATTTTTGAAGACGGCACCGACATCTTCTTCGCTAGGCAACAGGTCAACGAGCGACTGCAGGTAGCGAAGGAGCAGTTGCCGGATGGCGTAGACGCAGTGATGGGGCCTGTATCAACGGGTCTCGGCGAGATCTTCCTGTGGACTGTCGAGACTGAGAAAGGCGCTGTCAAAGAGGATGGTACGGCCTATACACCAACTGATTTGCGCGTGATCCAGGATTGGATAATCAAGCCACAATTGCGCAACGTCCGGGGTGTGGCCGAGATCAACACCATTGGTGGCTATGCCAAGCAGTACCTGATTGCTCCGGATCCGAAACGTCTGGCCACTTACAAGCTGACTCTTAATGATCTGGTCGCTGCCTTGGAAAGCAACAACGCCAACGTTGGCGCCGGTTACGTCGAGCGCAGCGGTGAGCAGTTGCTCATCCGCGCACCCGGCCAGGTAGGCAGTATCGAAGATATCGCCAATATTGTGATTACCAGTGTCGATGGCGTGCCGATTCGAGTCAGCAATGTCGCTGAAGTCAGCATCGGGAAAGAGCTCCGCTCTGGAGCTGCTACTGAGAACGGTCGAGAGGTTGTATTGGGTACGGTGTTCATGCTGATCGGCGAAAACAGCCGGACAGTATCTCAAGCTGTTGCAGCCAAACTGGCTGACATTAACCGTACCCTACCCAAGGGCGTTGTTGCCGTTACCGTCTACGACCGTACCAATTTGGTTGAAAAAGCCATATCGACAGTGAAGAAGAACCTGATTGAAGGGGCGATTCTTGTAATCGTTATCTTGTTCCTGTTCCTCGGTAACATCCGTGCGGCACTGATCACTGCCATGGTGATCCCGTTGTCCATGTTGTTCACGTTTACAGGCATGTTCAACAACAAGGTCAGTGCCAACTTGATGAGCCTTGGCGCACTCGACTTTGGCATCATTGTTGATGGGGCGGTAGTGATTGTCGAGAACGCAATCAGGCGCCTGGCTCATGCACAAAACAAGCATGGGCGGATGCTCACCAAAGCCGAGCGCTTTCACGAGGTTTTTGCAGCTGCACGGGAAGCTCGCCGCCCCTTGATCTTCGGTCAGCTGATTATCATGGTTGTGTATTTGCCGATCTTTGCACTCACCGGTGTCGAAGGAAAAATGTTCCACCCCATGGCATTTACCGTGGTGATGGCACTTGTCGGCGCGATGATTCTCTCCGTAACCTTTGTTCCTGCGGCAATTGCCATGTTCGTCACAGGCAAGGTCAAGGAAGAAGAGGGGATGGTGATGCGTATTGCACGGCAGCGTTACGCTCCCGTTCTGCAGTGGGTGCTTAAGCATAGAAGCATCGCATTTTCCGCCGCCATAGCCTTGGTCGTTCTAAGTGGTGTGCTCGCGAGCCGAATGGGCAGTGAGTTCATTCCGAGTCTGAGTGAAGGGGATTTTGCGCTGCAGGCTTTACGAGTACCGGGGACTAGCTTGACTCAGTCCGTAGACATGCAGCAGCGCTTGGAAAAAGCCGTCATTGAGCAGGTGCCTGAGGTCGAGCGAATGTTTGCCCGTACCGGCACAGCGGAAATTGCTTCCGATCCAATGCCGCCGAATATCTCAGACGCTTACGTGATGCTGAAGCCGAAAGACCAGTGGCCAGATCCCAATCGATCGCGTGAAGAGCTAATTGCTGAAGTTCAGAAAGCTGCAGCAAGTGTGCCTGGCAGCAACTATGAGTTGTCCCAACCTATTCAACTGCGCTTCAACGAACTCATTTCGGGTGTCCGCAGTGACGTGGCCGTCAAGGTGTTCGGCGATGACATGGACGTTCTAAATCGAACAGCAGCGAAGATAGCCACTGCATTAAAGGGTGTCCAGGGGTCTTCGGAGGTGAAGGTAGAGCAGACTACAGGCCTGCCTGTACTTACCATCAATATTGATCGGGAGAAGGCAGCACGTTACAGCCTGAACATCGGCGCAGTGCAAGATGCGATTGCAATCGCAGTAGGTGGTCGTCAGGCCGGCACGCTTTATGAGGGCGATCGCCGCTTCGATATGGTGGTACGTCTATCTGAAACACTGCGTACAGATGTAGCGGGGTTGTCCGGCTTGCTGATTCCCGTGCCGCCGAATGCGGCACAAGGGGCGAATCAAATCGGCTTCATTCCGCTGTCCCAAGTGGCTAGCCTGGATCTGCAGCTAGGTCCGAACCAGATAAGCCGAGAGAACGGTAAGCGTGTTGTTGTGGTCAGCGCAAACGTTCGGGGGCGTGACCTTGGTTCGTTTGTTGAAGAAGCGAGCAGTGCTCTGGCAACCGGCGTGGAGATTCCCGCTGGCTACTGGACCACGTGGGGTGGTCAGTTCGAGCAACTGCAGTCAGCAGCCAAACGTCTGCAGGTAGTTGTTCCGGTAGCTTTGCTGTTGGTCATGACGTTGTTGTTCTTGATGTTCAACAACCTCAAGGATGGCATGCTGGTCTTCACCGGGATCCCATTCGCACTCACGGGTGGCGTAGTCGCGCTTTGGCTGCGGGATATCCCGCTGTCGATCTCGGCAGGGGTCGGATTCATTGCGCTTTCCGGTGTAGCTGTGTTGAACGGTTTGGTAATGATTTCCTTTATCCGCGGACTACGTGAGGAAGGGCGTACCCTACGTCACGCAGTTGATGAAGGCGCATTGACTCGATTACGGCCAGTGCTGATGACTGCCCTTGTTGCATCCCTGGGATTCATACCTATGGCACTGGCAACCGGTACCGGTGCAGAGGTTCAGCGGCCGCTGGCTACAGTCGTGATCGGCGGTATCTTGTCCTCCACCGCACTTACCTTGCTGGTGTTGCCTGCTCTGTATCAATGGGCACATCGCAAGGATGATGACGGCGATGAAGCAGAAAGCTGATAGCCGATAAACAAAAGCCCACAACAACAGTTGTGGGCTTTTTCGTTTTTATAGGGTCGATATTTCACCTTTCAAAATTGTAAGTTTTCCGTCATGCCGGTGATGCCTATGAATTGATAAGGTTGCATCCAGTGACATTGATATCGAGAGAAACTTATGAAAAAGCTTATTGTTGCAGCTGCACTTGTTTTTTGCTCTATGACTTCGCAAGCCACTACTTTTTCGGAGAAGAAGCAGATGGAATACATCCAGGAGCACCAAAGTGCCGTGGCTGCCTACGCGAAAAAAAATAACAAGCCTATGCCAGAGATTGTCGACTATAAATACGGCATGAAGATTGATGTAGAGAAATTCGTACGTCAATCCCAGGACCCTCGTACTTGCCAGATTTATTCACGATTGATGAGCTACGAAGACCCCCAGGGTGAACTCAAGACGATTCGCTATTCTGTATTCTCGCAATGCCCGAATAACAAAAGCTGAATTTTTTGAATGGCTAGGCATTTAATAAGCGCCAGGCAATGCCTGGCGTTTTTTAAGGCGCCTGGAGTGGTACTAGGCAAAAATTGTTGCACCGACGGTGCTACTCGCCCTCAAGCCTTAATACGTTATAGCTAATATACTTGGTTGGAACACCTGCATTCAGAACGATCGAGTTCATAACATCTGGTTGACCCTCCTGATGGCTAAGCAATAGTAACTTTCCCTAGATTAACCTGATCGCAGCTTGCTCAGAGTGAGCTTTTGGTACTTAACCTTTTGAATATTTTGATATTAAGACGGCTAAAATTGGCGAGGCCGAATGATTGGGGCAGTGTATTTCTAAGACTTCGACCTGTGGAGTAAATTGGAAGCTTGTGGTATGTGGGAAATCCTAGAAGCGTACAATTGTGATTCCAGTCTCTCTGCACTAACTAATCTCTGCGATAGACAAACTTACTATGTGGTCACCCATTCAACTCGCAGCAGGGTAATGTGGGGTATCTATACTTGTGATATGGATTATCTGTTTTTTTCAAAATTGTAATTTTCGAGTCATGTTGAAGTTATTCAGCTCTGAAATCACATGTAATTTTCACTTTTTTTTCACTTTGAACTCCTTAAGCTTCGCAGATGGAAAATAAAAACTTGCCTATTGTAGCGTTATTTATTCGTTATCTAGGGGTCGGATCTATTGCAACGGGAATGCATTACTCTGTTTTCCTTGCACTGGTCGCGAGCGGGTTTGCTGATCCAGTGTTGGCCAGCGTTAGCGGAGGCGTCTTAGGCGCGTTTGTTAGCTATGTTGGTAATAAAAGGCTCTGCTTTATAGCGAAGGGAGATTGTAAGCTTCAACCCATTAGGTTTTTGCTGATTTCGTTGGCGACAAACCTCGGTAATGGAATGGGCATGTGGGTCTTAATTAAAATTGACCTGTCACCGTTTATATCCCAGATATTGGTGACGTTAATCCTAACTGCGCTCGGATTCATCGCACACCGTTTCTGGACATTCAATCATGCAGACATTACATCGGCTTTCCGAACGCCCTGATCCTTTGTTAACCATTGTGGTGCCCTGCTTTCAAGAAGAGCAAACCATTCCCGAATTTCACAAGCGCATCACCCGCGTCGTAAGGTGTTTGCCTGTCTCGTGCGAGATTCTTTATATCGACGACGGAAGCAATGACCGTACTGCAGACTTACTTCGCCACTATCAGGATGGATCTGATGTACGCTGCCTGTTCCTGAGCCGAAACTTCGGCAAAGAGGCTGCGTTAAGTGCAGGCATCGACCACGCGCGCGGTAGCGCATTGATCTTTATTGACGTGGACCTGCAGGACCCGCCTGAACTCATTACGAGCATGGTGCACCACTGGCAGATGGGTTACGACGTTGTGAACATGCAACGCGACTTGCGAACCGGCGATTCCTTGCTAAAGCGCATGAGTGCGCGCAGTTACTACTGGATCATGCAGCGACTGGTGGAGAAAGTTGATCTCCCGGCGGATGTCAGTGACTTCCGTCTGATTGGCCCTGCGCCATTGGCTGCATTGAGAGCGCTAGACGAACGCTCCAGAATTCTTAAGAGCCTGATCGGCTGGGTGGGTTTTCGTACCATAGAGCTACCCTACAATCGCACTTTTCGTCATGCGGGTAATACCAAATGGAACGCCGCTGGGCTGTTCAATCTAGCCATTGAAAGTGTTCTCAGTTTCTCTCGAAAGCCGCTGCGTATATTCAGCCTCATTAGCTTCGGCTTCTTCGTCTCCAGTATCTGTTTCCTGCTCGCAGCGCTCGTGGCAGGCTCCTTCGACATCCATCACTTGCTGCTCGGAATGGCTTCATTTATGTGCTTGGGGGTTGCCATGGTGGGCGAGTACTTGGGTGTGACGCTCGCGGAAGTCAAACGCCGACCGCTTTATTTTTTGAAGAGCAATAACAAAGCAACCCCCGTGACTATTCACCCTCCGGTTTCCTCGATCGAGAGTAAGAAATGCTGAACTTGAAAAACGAGCGGACACTGCTGTGGATCCTAATCTCGATTCTGCTTTTACGTCTTCTGGGGCTGGGAGCATATCCCCTGATGGATACGTCCGAAGCACGCTATGCCGAAATGGCACGCAAGATGGTCGAACTGAATGACTGGATTACCCCAATGTTCGATTATGGAGTACCGTTTTGGGGTAAGCCGCCACTGTCTTTCTGGACTCAGGCAGCGAGCATGAAGTTATTCGGTATCAACGAATTCGCTGCCCGATTTCCAGCTTGGCTACTTCACCTAGCAAGCTGCTTTATCATCATTAAGCTCGCGACCCAGGAGATGTCGCGCAGGGCTGGCATCTGGGGAGCCATCATCTTCTCAAGCACGACACTGGGCCTGGTATCCAGTGGTGTTGTACTGACTGACCCTGTTCTGTCGTTCTCGATACTGCTTGCTAGCTATGGTTTTTGGCGTTGGATGAAGTGTGCAGGCAAAGCGGATGCCTATCTGATGTTCTTAGGTCTTGGCTTGGGCTTACTCGCTAAGGGACCACTGACACTGGTGTTGATGGGCATGCCGGCGTTCGCCTGGATCGTCATCCACAAAGAATGGAATCGGATGATGATGCTTCCGTGGGTAACCGGGATTATTCTCATGCTCGGTATTTCTGTGCCTTGGTATGTCGCGGCCGAAATAAAGACGCCTGGGTTCATGGAATATTTTTTTGTTGGTGAACACTGGAGCCGATATGTAATTAGTGATTGGGCTGGGGACCTATATGGCAGTGCACATGCCAAGCCATATGGCACCATCTGGATCCAGCTCGGTCTGTCGCTGTTGCCTTGGGCATTTTTCCTGCCTCTAATGATTCGCAGAAGAGCATCGATGCGGCGTTTCGAGGCTTATATGTGGCTCTGGGCATTGGCCACGCCTCTCTTCTTCACGTTCTCTGGCAACATTCTCTGGACCTATCTGCTCCCGGCTCTACCCGCCTGGGCGCTGCTTCTTGCAGGGCGAATCAGTGAAGTCGGCCTTTATACCAGCCGGGCTGCTGCAGCGAGCGCTTTCCTGCTGCCAATTGTGGGCGCAGGTATCATTTACGCTGGAGTACTAGACGAACGCCCTCAAAACCAGCGAGATGTGGTTGACGCCTGGTTCAAAGCACAGTCGGCTCAATCGGGTGCCCTGATCTATCCTGGCCGTCGTTCGTATTCTTCTGAGTTTTATAGTAGGGGAATGTCCGAAAACATCAAAGATCCTGATGAGTGGCCTCGCAACAGCTTTTTCTATCTTTCCAGGCGTTTGCGCGACAGCAATGCTGATCTGCCTACAGGCCTAGGTTGCGTAAGAGTTACCGAAACGAACGCAAGCCTACTGCTTCTTTGTCGTTGGGAGAATACTGGGCCAAGATAGTGAAGATTTTGCAGCAGATGGCGTAGCGGGCTCTAATCGAAAATGATCATCCGATGAAGGACATACTCAAAGCGTGACGTTATTTCAGATTTAAAAGAACAATAAGTCTTAGAGATAATCTCTGTATCTGAGTAGTTCCGTCTATCACCGCTGGAATAGCTAACACTAAATGTAAGAAAAAGCCAGATATTAATCTGGCTTTTCGTCGATACGAATCGTCATTTTACATCTAACCGCCTATTAGTTGTCGGCTTGCTCCTGACGATCCTGACGCTCTTCCTGCTTTTCTTGAGCAACTTTCTGTTTACCTTGCTCCGAGGAGTCAGGGCCCCACAAGCGAGCCTGTTCGGCTCGGAAGTTTTCCTTGAACTGCTTAGTTCGCTCGAAACCATCTTCAGCAAACGCGAAACCTGTAAGCCCAATTAGCAGGCTGCCAATAGAGAAGTATTTTACGAATTTCATTGAAGCCTCGATATTCACTAGGTCTGCCTTGATAGCATCCTTTGTTGGTTACTAGTCTAGGATTACGAAGCTAACGGCAAGGTGAGTTAATAATTACAATTTCGTAATTTTACGCTTGGCGAGAAGGTTTAAGTCTTCCAGGCGATAACAAAAGACGATGAAGAGCTGGGGCTTTTATTAATTTTCAATTTTGATATCCGGTGCATTAACACTGTAGGCTTTTCTTGCTTGCCAAGGAGCTAATCATGTTCGTTTTAGAGCCCTGAGTGGCAGAAGTCTTTGATTTTCGCCCATGCATCAAGACTCAATTTACAGCTAAGTGAGCTTTCATTTCACATTAGGGCGCGCGACGCGGTCGGGGGGAGATCAATTGATTTTTTTCCATGAATTTACGATCTCCGCCGCATATTCCGGGGGAAGGTGCAAGAGAGAAGGTGCGGCCTCATGCCGTCGAGATCGACTTACAGTTCGAAGCATTTCAAATTCTGCAGAGTATAGCGGGGTCTCTGATCGTTGAGCGCTAGGCAAAAGCAACGGTTGCGAATTATTCGGTCTGAAGTTCAGAGACCGTCGGTTTTCTACGCGCCATGTGAGGATTCTGGCGATAGAGTTTTTTTCTCGCATAACGTCAGTGAGTCCTTGAGCACCCACGCGTCGGCTACGTCTCAGGCATTCGCACCTGCACCTAGAGCGAAGGGGGCCCATCTATAACCGGGCCTTCTTCGTTACACGGAGCTAAGCTGGCTTCATTTCTTGTTGTTTCATTTGAACTTCGGGGAAGTTAAGGTGAAACCAAGTGAAATTCTGATCCGTAACTTCCACGCTTGCCGAACCCTGATGCAAAATCATGATTGACTGAACGATAGCTAAGCCAAGACCGGTGCCACCCTCGCTTCGTGCTCGACTTTTGTCCACCCGGTAAAATCGCTCGAACAAATGCGCGTGGTGTTCCTTGGCGATCCCACGTCCCGGATTGCCAACACTCAATGTGGCGCCGTCAGCACCACGTTGAACCTTCACGTAAACCGTCCGACCACGAGGGCAGTAGCGGATCGCGTTCGAGACCAGGTTCGAGACGGCTCGCTGAATCATTATCTGATTACCATGCACCACGTCTCCACTTCCTGCGATCTGGAGCTGTATCTCACCTTCTTCGGCCGAAATGTTGAACAGATCGCAGACCCGCTGAGTTTCGTCGATTAGAGATACGCTTCCGAACTCTACCATTGACGCTGGGTGGCTGACTTGGGCTAGGAATAGCATGTCGGAAACCATCCGGCTCATGCGATGTAGCTCTTCTGTGCACGACTCTAGGACCTCTCTATACTCAGGGAGGGATCGTTCCCGGGTTAACGCGACCTGAGCTTTACCCATCAGGTTAGACAGTGGTGCCCGCAGTTCGTGAGCAAGGTCGTCAGAGAACTGCGAAAGCTGCTGAACTCCGTCGTCTAAACGCATCAGCATGATGTTAATTCCATCGGCGAGATTCTTAAGTTCTGCCGGCATCCCCTTTGTTGGAAGGCGATGCTCAAGGCTCTCGGTGGAAATCCTTGAGGCGACCTTCAGGAACTTGGTGAGGGGGAGCAGTCCTCTGCGTACAGTCCACCACCCAATTGCCAAGATCAGCATGAGAATAAGAGGCGACACCATTAATGCCCAGGTGAGCAACGCATCAAGAAGGGCATGGTTAGATGACTGGTCCATGGTCATGAATACACTAACTTCGGTTCCATCGCCTAAGCGCATGACTCGTGAGGCGCTCATTAGCGGGCGGCCCGTCGAGTCGCGCCACTCTCGCTGCTCCGCCTGTTCGGTAGGCTGGAATTTGTGCACTTCCATGTTGACTTGCTTCGAGCCTATCGAGAGCAATGGAGTTAGAGTTTGTGTCGATTCGAAGATGCTGACGTAAAGATTGTTATGCCCCATGACCAAGTCAACAAGCTGGTGGGCGTCTGCATTTACACCAGAAATAGCAGTGATTGCGGAAAGGTTGTGAGCCATGCCTGCCATTTTCACTTCGAGGTCGGTTCGGGCGTTTCTCTCAAGAGCTTGGCTCACCATCAGATAACCGAAGGTGGCGAAAAGAAGCAGCAACGCCGCACTCATCATTCCAACTTTGAATCCCACCTTCACAGCGAGGCTGAAAGGCCTCATGTACGCTCCTCCAACACGTATCCGACGCCTCGAAGTGTGTGTATGAGCTTGGTCTCAAATGGATCATCAATTTTTGAGCGCAATCTCCGGATGGCGACATCAATGACGTTAGTATCGCAGTCAAAATTTACGTCCCAGACCAACGAGATTATTTGCGAACGGGCAAGCGCTTCGCCTGTTCTGCTCATTAGTAGGTGCAGGAGAGCAAATTCCTTTGTGGTGAGATCAATGCGTGTCGCTCCTCGGCATACTCTGTGGCGCAAGGAATCCAATTCCAAATCCGCAACTATAAGTGTGCTCTTCTCGACAAGCTCATCGCCACGCCTTTGCAGTGACCGGATGCGAGCAAGCAATTCGGGGAACTCAAAGGGCTTGACGAGATAATCATCTGCACCACCATCCAAGCCCCTAAGCTTGTCATTAATGCGTCCGCGGGCAGTCAGCATGATGATGCGAACCCGGCTAGTTTTTCTGATAGTTTCCAAGAGGTCCCAACCATCGATGCCAGGGAGGTTCACATCTAGGAGTACGAGCGAATAAACAATCGTATTGAACAAGTGAAGAGCATCAACACCATTGTGTACAATGTCTACGACGTACCCGCTTTCGGATAGACCCTGCTGAATATATTCCGCGGTTTTAATCTCGTCTTCCACAACTAGTACGCGCATAACTTATCTCAAGGTGTGAGTAAGGAGTGGGCCGAGCTCTCCCTGATCGTGATTTAAGGCCAGTTTAAAGTTTCTCTGCGTGCTTGGCATGTGGTGATTTCTACCTATATCAATACGCCGTGATCAACTCAGGATGCTCAAATATTAACGCGAAATAGTGGGTTTTGGCGAAAAATTACAAATTTTTAATTTGATCGCAAGGCCACTGAAAGTTGTGGCGATTTAAATTATTGGTGCAGCATAGCTTTGATCAATCAGGTAGTTGAGCACTGCCACGACTGGCGGATGCACCAGACTATTCTGCTCGAGAGCCGCTGGATATTTTTTTGGTCAGTTCCATTGTGATTTGGCATCAATCGATCCGAGTAAAAATTATATTCCTGCTTAACGTGCCAATATTTTAGTTTTGTAACCTTCAGCTGGTGGCATTGTTGCTAACGCAACGTGACAATAAAATAATTTTTAATTGACCTGTCTCTCGACGCTAAGTAATGAGCCAAAATTAATCTAAATTTTTGGTGCTGACGCCTTCAATATTAATCCTACGATTTAATTTTTCTAGGTTGACTAGTGTGGAGGAATTGGAGTGTCCTTATGGAAGTCCGTATTCTCCATTTGAATTGTGCAATGGTGAATGTCGAACGCATGACTTACCGCATTGATTACATCTGCTAGCGCAGCATCTCGATCTACTGAGTCGCGAACTACAACGTGCGACGTCAGTACGTTGCGACCGCTACTTACAGCCCAAACATGTAGATCATGAACGTCTGTGACACCATCGACACGTAGAATCGTCGACTCGATCTCCTTAATGTTGAGGCCGCCAGGAACCCCTTCCATAAGGATTCCCAAACTCTCGCGCATTAGCTGCCAAGTGCGCGGCAGCACCCATACTCCGATCGCTACGGCGACGACCGTATCGATCCAACTCCAACCCGTAAACCGGATTATAAGTGCGGCAATTATCACGCCCAATGACCCAAGCATGTCGCTCCAAACTTCGAGATAGGCTCCCTTGACATTCAGACTTTCATTACTCGCTGAGGAGAGCAAGCGCATCGATATCAGATTTACAACAAGGCCCCCAATAGCGATCCACATCATCGCGCCGGTTGCGATCTCAGAAGGTATTAGGAAGCGTTGATAAGCTTCGTACAAAATGTAAATAGCCACCATGAAGAGCAATAGGGCGTTGAATGTGGATGCTAAAATTTCCAGGCGAGCATAGCCAAAAGTTCGTTTCTGATCTGCTGGCCGCTTGGCTATTTGAAGCGCAATCAACGAAATCATCAGGGCGGCAGTATCTGTAAGCATATGCGACGCGTCGGACAGCAATGCTAAGCTGCCAGTAATCCATGCTCCGATCACTTCAGCAATCATGAAGCTGCCTGTCAAGGCCAGTGCCATGACTAGCTTTTTCTGGTGACCTTCACTTAGCGCTGCAGCGCCATGAGAGTGATTAGATGCCACATACTTCTCCTTCCGTAACGTAGAGGACGCACACTTGCCCTGCTATGGAGCTACGTGTTTCCTAAATATAGCTTAATTAAGTATTCTGTTCGCCGACTTTTAGAAAAAATCATATTTTGGTCAGGTATAGGATAAAATAACGACTTTACGAATGCTGAGTTTTAAGCGCCATGCTAAACGGTGGCTACGTTTCAAGTGGTAGATTGCTACTGATTTTGATCATAAGGCGACTCAGGCGAAATCAAAAGGTCTAGGCGGGATTCTGTCGGGATTGTAATTACGCGGTCATCGTGTCGTTATGAGTGAGTGGCTACACTAAAATTGTCGGAAAACTTTAGGCTCTCACAGAATATTCCTGACTCCCATACGCTACCAGCCAGGATTAGGTATAAATCGCTACGTGCTTTAAATAAAGACTGGGCGTTACGCTGCTATTAAATTCTCAGAGTAAGCGATGGGCACAGTACCGCCCGCGCTATCTAGTTTTTGAAACTGTAATCCAGGGCCTTGGCGATGGCCGAACCCTCAGGCACAAGCTATCTTTGGGAGGTCATCCAGGTATGAAGTGCGTCGGTGATTGGCGTTGCTTTTCCTGCCGTATTCGCTGTCGATCACCCGGTTTCAGCTCACAGACTTCTCGTTCAACTTCGTATAAGGCCGCGATGTAGGGCAGTGCTTTTTCGGCGATCTAGCTCTTGTTGGTCGCATGCAAGTCGAAGAACTTTGCGGGCATAGGCCATGCAGCCGATCTGCGTAACGCCCAGCTCAAAGCCTGCCTTGTAGCCGGCAAAGTCATCGCAGACCAGCTTGCCGTTCCATCCGCCCAAGCAGGCTCGTGCGTGGTAAGCGGTTGGTAACCCACCCAAAGCGAAAACTCTGACGGCAACAATCTAGGCAGGCAGGAGTTCTGACTACTGAGATGCCTGACGGAATGGTAACCGTCCGGCCAAGTCACCTACCGAACTCCAGCATTAAGGGCGATGGTGCCCGCGTATTTTTAAGCGAACGCGATCACCCTTATAGCTAGGATGCCCATGTGCCAACGTAGCTCTTATGCCAACCGTTCAAAGTCCAGGTCGTCCAGAAAGCACAGTGCGGCAAGGTGTGATTGCGGGACGCTTACCGCCGATAAGCGGAAAACCCGAAAATAGTGGTTACGCGGCCATTTTCGGTTAATATTTTCTGAGTGTTTGGCGCACATTTTAAGAAATTCTTGGCGCGGTTAAGAAAATCTAGCCAACGACAGGGAAAAAAATGGGAAATCCAGTGGGTGACACCCATTAGATCAATCCGATGGAGCTACCCACTGGTGCGCCAACAACTGTCCAATTTCACTGGCCCTCTGCGTCGACAACCGCGATAGCCATACGGGTCATGTGCCGTTCATGCGCGCAGACTGAATCAGGCTCATGATTGCCGCAGCCCTTTTTCCGCTACGCAACGACCCTGCGAAGAGCCAGTTTTGCGTCCAAGCGCCATGGCCTAATTTGGTTTTCCGCCCAATTGTTATCTATGGGAACGCTCCCGTCATTGAGTTAGTGCGATAGCGCTGCCCAGCGTTTCAGGCTGTAATCGAGTGCTCTGCTGATGGCCGTAAGCGTTCGGCCAAGTCATCTTCCGAACCTCCACGGCGCTCTCGCATTCAAGCTAATCAAGTGATAAACACCATAAATATCCAATGCCACGGCAAGCAATAGGCGATCAGATGGCGCGATTTTCGATTTATAGCGGATTGATTTTGGTTGGCAACTCGTCGCTGGAGAGTGGAGATCCTCCCATGGGCGTTGCTTTCGGCCAATTCGAGCCAACCACTGGGTATCCTGCTATTCAAAACGAGTGCCGCACAAATCACTTCAACCAGTCCGGTTTGGCCCTTTCAGTAAAAACCGAAGCAGGCTTGGTTATTCCATCTATGGGAGTCGCCATTCTGGATTACGCTGAAGAGCTTCTGCCCGATTGCATCGAGATAAGTATCCTCGGCATTCCCACTGCTTTTTATGAAGAATTTTTTCCTGCCCATGTGATCAAGTACGCGCACCAATTGGCTAGGTGAGCCGCTCCATGGCGAGCAAGATGCGCCGTCTTTAGCAGGAAGGTGTGTTGGCGCTGATTGAAAACTGACCCACCCTGCCGATTGAAAATTGACCCAGGACGGATTGCTGATTTCTGTCCCAGCAATTGTGGATAAGCTTAGCAGCAGTGGGCCGATTCAAGACGCATCAACCCCCACCGCATGTAGGCATGCAGCAGGGTATTTATGGTGCGGATCAAAATGGCTCATCGTCCTCGACATCATCTCCGTCCTTGCGCTTTCGTTCCCGTGACTTGATCTTTGTCTGGGCGGCCAAGGTGCTGTGTTGTAGGCGGTAGGACTCGTTGCCCGTTTCGACGATGTGGCAGTGATGTGTCAGCCGATCCAACAACGCGGTGGTCATCTTGGCGTCGCCAAACACACTCGACCATTCCGAGAAGCTGAGGTTGGTGGTGATGACCACGCTGGTGTGTTCGTACAGTTTGGACAGCAGGTGAAATAACAGGGCACCGCCGCTTTGGCTAAAGGGCAAATATCCCAGCTCATCCAGTATCACCAGGTCTGTGCGAAGCAGTCCCTGGGCGATTCGCCCTGCCTTGCCATCGTACTTCTCACGCTCCAGCAGATTCACCAGATCCACCGTGGAAAAGAAGCGCACGCGTTTGTTGTGGGCCGTGATTCCGGATACAGCCAAGGCACTGGCCAGGTGTGTTTTCCCGGTTCCAGGGCCGCCGATGAACACGACATTCTGCGCCGTTTCAGTGAACGCTAAGCTGGATAGATCGCTGACCAGCCGGGCATCAGCGCTGGAAGCGCTGAAGTCAAAGCCAGCTAAGTCACGGTGCATGGGGAGTTTTGCCATGTTCATCTGATGATTCACCGAGCGCACCGCGCGATCCGCATGTTCCTGCTGAAGCAGATGTTCCAGCAGCCATTTCGATGAAGCCGTCGACGCTGTTCCTTGAGAGACCAGTTCTTCCCAAGCACTGGCCATGCCGTGCAGGCGAAGTTCTTTGAGTTCAGTCATTAGGTCACGCATTGCGATTCTCCTCATCGGTCGCACGGAGCCGGTCGTAGCGTGCTGTATTGGCAACAGGCGCGACCTTGAGTTGCAGGCTGGTTTCTACACTGGGAGGTAGTGCGGTGGAGGTCAGGCGGGCAAGGACATTGAGGATGTGATCGGCGCTCAGACTTCCCGATTCAAGTACCAGCTCCACCGCCACCAGCACAGGTTCGAGCCCCGCAATTGGCACAGCAGCCAGTACCTGCATCATGATTCGATCACCGTTGGTGTGACGCCTCAGTCCTCGTTTGAGAAGCCGTAACGGTTTTGGCAGATCAGCAAATGGCGCACCGTTGCGCAATGCACCAGGCTTGCGTTCGATGAGTGGGATGTAGTGCTGCCAGTCAAAACTGACCTGATCTCGATCAAAGAGGCGCTCGTGACTGGCGATCACCGTTTCGTCGGCAATGACCACGATCCGCGAAGGGTACAAACGGCTACTGACCCACTGGCCGACGCGCTCACATGGCACTGAATAGCGATTTCGCGCCACGCTGATCAGGCAGGTGCTGGAGACCCGCACGGTACGCTCGACGTAGCCATCAAATGCCGTCGGCATTGGCATCATTTCGACCTGCTCCAGCTCTAAGACCTCGGCCACCGTCAGCCCGTTGTACTGCGGATGCACCAGTTCGCTCCAGAGCGACCGGCAACGTTGGCCGAGCCAGACATTCAGTTCCTCGAAGGTGTGAAACATGCAGTTTTGAGCATCGAGCCAGATTCGCCTCCGGCTGTCCTGAACGTTCTTTTCGACGATGCCTTTTTCCCAGCCAGAGGCCACGTTGCAGAAGTCCGGATCGAACAGATAGTGCGCGCACATCACGGAAAACCGGGCGTTGACCGTGCGCCCTTTGCCTTTGTTGACCTTGTCGACAGCCGTTTTCATGTTGTCGTAGATGCCGCGACGCGGCACACCACCCAACGCTCCAAACGAACGGGTGTGGGCATCAAACAGCATCTCGTGGCCTTGGCTGGGGTACGCAACCAACCAGAATGCGCGGCTGGCACACAGCTTCATGTGGGAGACCTGGATACGTCGAAAAAGACCACCGATCAGCAGGCCTTCTTCGCTCCAGTCAAATTGAAAGGCCTCACCGAGCGCAAACGTCAGCGGTACAAAAGCGCGTAAAGACTTGCCTTGCTCGCCTCGCCAAGAGCGCACAAACGCCGTGAGCTGGCTGTAACCGCCGTCATAACCCTCGGCTTTGATCTGCTCAAAAAGTGCTTTGGCGCTCCTGCGGTTGTGTTTTGGCCGGAACGAATCGGCCTTGAGCGCCTGCTCCAGGGTCTCGTGAAAAGGGCTGAGCTTATTGAAGGTTGCGCACCGTTGGTACGCTGGCTGAATGGCTTCGGGCGCTCTGACCCATTTTCGGATGGTGTTTCTCGACAGCCCGGTACGCTTGGCTATCTGATGCAGCGAGAGCTTGTCGCGGAAGTACATCCGCCGGATTTTTCCCAACATTTCCATGCTGATCACCCTGTGTTCTCCTGCTCGAAAAGTGAGCAGAAGCAGTTGAACACCTGGGTCAGTTTTCAGTCGGCAGAAGAGCCTCTACTGGGTCAGTTTTCGGTCAGCGGCAACAGATATGGGCCTCAGCGAGCAACGGATTGTCAGAAGCCGAGAGGATTTTTTCCAGTTGGGAGTAGCGGTCGTTGATTTTTTCGTACTGCGCTTCCGACAGCGAGATTTCCCGCGCGGCGCGAAGCAGAAAATATTCCCAACTGCTGCGCTTGGTCTGTTCGTTGCTCAAAAGCATTTACATAGCCTCCTGGGCCACCGAGCCCAATTGCAGTGTTTGCGTAAACCGATCTTGGTTTTCTTTGTCCCGATCGAAGATCAGGTACGTATGTTGATGCTGCGTTGTGAGCAACGCGCCAAACTCGATGGCCAGTGCCGCAGGAATGGCAGCGAAGACGTGGATAGGATCGGGAGTCAGAGCCTCAAGCTGACTCAGTCGTATTTGGAGTGCGTCGCGAAAGGCATGAATCACCCGACGGTTCTGTACCATCGCGTAGCTTGGTTCAGGGATCGACAGCTCTGCAATACGTGCACCGGGTAGAGCGTCGGTCACGTCGCGAACTGGAACTTGTGCAGAAATGGAGAGCACCAACGCCAGTGGACCATCGCCGTTGGGTGGAGGCGTGAACAGAAAACTGGGCGGCTCAGCACACTGATCGGGCCAGCGCAAAAGATGCTCGCGGTGAAAAGAGAAGATTAAGCGTTTGGAACGATCGCCGATGCTCTGGCCCAACATCATCAAAGCTGGGATATCGGCCAAGCCTACTACTGCTAGCGCGGGCGAGTCGCCATAGGTGCCGCCCCGACGCTTGAGTTGCTGCTCCAGCTCATACTGGATGCTGTCTTTGACGTTCTGCCAATAGGCAGCGTCCCTGCCGCGCGGTCCGGGCGCAGGGAAGGCAATTTTGATGCCTTGATCGAAGGCGGTTAATCCCTCCGCAGACATCGCAGTCAATAGATCGCGAACGGGAATATCGTTGATCGTCTGGAAATGCTGACTCTGAACAATGAGAGGAATCGCTCTGCCACCATCAGGGGTCGTTGCGGCGATTCGGATGCGCTCTAGGTATGCTTGGTGTAAACCACTCAAATCATTTTCAGGATAACCGTCTGCGTCACGATCAATTTTGTCATGACAGCCTGGGCACAGGAGCATCAGGTTAGCAGTATCGTTCGTGTGCGCCTCAGCATCATGATCCGCGCGTCCCCGAGGCCCCTTGGGACTGGCGGGTAGGATATGCGCCACCTCGCCCCATTTCATTGGCTTGCCGGCACGATAGTCGAACGTTAGATCTGTGCCGCACAGTTCGCAATGACCAGCGGTCTGTGTCCATACGATCCGCTTCGTCTCATCATTCGTGTTAAAGCGCCCAATCGCGGGCTTAGCGTCTTCTGGTTCTGCCATTTCGACCTACCCCCGAGAAACATCCATGATTGAAAACGATGATGGCAAGATAAGATCATATTAAGGTCATTTGCCTCAAATTCAAGAGAGATCTGAGTGGTGACCAATGCTGAGCCAACTTCGAGCAGGACGCTTGTTTTGACTCATCGAAACGGAGTGATGGCAGCTTTCGCTTTCTGGAAAATGCTGATGGGTAATGGCGCTGACCAAAGCGTATGTTGCAGCACTTCGGGAGAGGCAGAAAATCGGCCAAAAGCAGACGGCAGTGATTATCACGCTTCAACCGGCTTAGGCATCGCGAGCATAATGAATCGTTCCTACCAAGACCAACTCGTGGAGAATATTATGATCGAAGCTCAGCGCTGGAACGTGAAATGCCAAAATCCTACAGATGGAAGTGGAGACGTCATCGTTGACTTACCTGCCGACCTACTCGTGAGCATGGGACTCAGTATCGGCGATGAATTGACCATTGAAGTGGTCGACGGAGCAATTGTTTTAACTCCTAAGTCGAAGGATCAAACTATCCCCTGAACCATTTCAGGGCTCGAGTTAAATCTCAGGTTAGCACACAGAAATTGGGGCAATCGACGGCGAAGAAAACTCTATTGGGTTAGACAAGAAACTGCGGTGCTACGCTGCAACTGGTCGATTTTTACCTGTCGCCACCCTTAGATACCTGGCTTGGGTTGGCGACCACTTAAACATTGAGAGTTGGATCGATTGATGGTGTTAAATCGTAAGCGCTCCATGAACCCCACATTCAAAGTCACCACCTGATCCCAGACGCGGTGCCCCATATTTCTCTACCTGTGGAACATAAATAGCTCACCTACCATTTTGCTGGCATAAGAATGCCAATGTTTGGCTATTTCAGTGGCACAAAAATGCCAAAATTTGGTTATTTCAATGGCACAAAAATGCCACGGAAATGCAGAAGTAAGCCCTATCTATGCTCATGTGAGCCAGTTTTGACCTGTACCGGGGGTAGGACTATTTTTGTACCGGGGGTAGAATTTTCTGTTTTTACAGGACTTTGGAGGCCCAAAAAACGTACCGAATCTATTACGTGCATGGTGGATTTGGCGGTACAGCAAAGCATATCGAAAGGTCTCGATAGCGTGCGATCCAACCAACCACGATAGGGTCAGGCTTAACGTCGTATCTCTGGCGAACAGTTCCACGGCAGCAGTGCTTCATAGTCCGTCACCGACTGCGCATGTGGTAACTGCTCCAGTACGTGGCGTAGCCACGTATAAGGCTCTTGGCCGTTGACCTTGGCGGTCTCCACCAGACTGTATATCTGAGCACTGGCGGTAGCGCCTTTGGGCGTGTCGCTGAACAGCCACGCCTTACGACCGATAACGAACGGTTTTATCGCCCTTTCGGCCGCATTGTTGTCGATAGGTAAAAAACCGGCTTGTACATAACGCTCCAGCCGGCTCCAGTTGCTGGCCAGATAATTAATGGCCTTACCCAGCACACTTTGTGGCGTGACTTGCGGCTGCGTTTTTTCCAACCAGCCTTTCAACTGAGCCAGGATCGGAACGCTCTTTTGCTGACGGCCGATTAAACGCTGTTCATCATCGCTGTCCTTGAGCTCGCGCTCGATGCCATACAGCTTGTTGATCATTGTTAGGGCGATATCGGCACGTCCCGTCTTGCCCTTCGGCTGCACTTTCTGAGCCTCGACAAACTTGCGGCGCGCATGGGCCATGCAGGCCAGCCGTTCAACCCCCGGTTGCAACGCCAAGGCGTTATAGCCCGCGTAATCATCGGTCATCACATAGCCGCGATAACTTTCCAGCAGACGCAACGGAACCTCCCGCGCACGGCTGGACGTGTACTCGAACAACACGACTTTGCGATCTGGCGGGCCGCTGGCTTGTACCCACATCCAGGATTGGCTGGTCGGGTCTCGACCTGGCTCTTTCAATACTTGAACACGAGTTTCATCGCAGTGGATCACCGGGCTTTCCAGTAATCGGTCGCGCATTAAGTTCAGCAGTGGCTGAAAGTGTTCGCCGCACTGCATCACCCAGCGCGCCAGTGTTTGCCTTGGTATATCGATACCGTGTCGACTTAACACCGTCTCGAAACGATGCAGCGGCAAGCCATCGACGTACTTGGTGGTCAGCAACATGGCCAGAACGCTTGGGCTGGCCATGCTCTTTTCGATTAGTTGAGCCGGTTTGTCGGCGGTGACCGGTGCCGTTTCGCACCCACGGCAACCGTAAACCTTACGGATATGTTTGATGACACGGATCTGCATCGGCACGATATCCAGCTGTTCGCTGATTTCTTCGCTGATCACGTGCTTGCGGCAACCGCAGGCACAGGTCAGTTCATGCTCGGGCAGTTCGTGGATGACCTCGACACGCGGCAGCTCAGCCGACAATACCTTACGTTTTCCTCGGCGCGGCACCGGGGAAACGACTTCCTCTTCAGCATCGCCGATCAATGGCATCGGCTCACTTTCAGGCTCATTGAACAGTGCAAGTTGCGGCGTATTGGGCTGCGCTGTCTGCTCGGACTTACGCCCGAACAAGTGGTCGCGCAACAGCTTGATCTGTCCTTTCAGGTCGACGATGTGAGCCTGATAAGCCTGGGCAACTTCTTCCTGGCGATTGAGTGCCTCAAGCAGCATGTGCTTGAGCAAAACGGGGTCATCAGGAAGATCGTCGGGCAGAGAAATCATGGCCCGGATTATACCGGGTCAGGCTACGTAGCGCGGAGTTAAAACCTGGTGAGGACGGTTGCGCCACAGGTCAAAACCGTCGAGCAGCCAGTTCAGTTCCTGGACGCTCAGAACGATCACTTCATCGCTGAGATCAGGCGATGTTTTGAATCGCTCGAACTCCAAGCGCTTAAGCCAAAGGCAGAAGCCGTTGCGCTCCCAGTACAAAATCTTCACGCGGTTACGGGGCTTGTTGAGAAAAACGAAGAGCACGGGATCGAACACCGCCACTTTTATGTCCAGCTCGACCAGCGCAGCGAGCCCATTAATGGACTTTCTGAAGTCCACGGGCTTGGGGTAGAGATAAACTTTTTCAACTTTGGCGTCGGGTCGCATCATGACGAGCTGGCCTCCTGAGAGAATCGGGAGCACAGCATCCGGCATCAGCTAAGCGCTATGAATGTGGGGTTCATGGAGCGCTTACGTTAAATCCAGTCCGGGATATGACTGACGCCCCTAATATTTTAAGCTTCAATCGACACGAACCTGTTAGATGACCCCGCGGTAAGTGAAGGCGGCTTAATACCCCGCGGGCGAAAAGTGAGAGTACCCACTTACATCGATGTGACCGACACTACTTTCACAAACCTAAATTTTTTTGGCCGTCTTTGTAGCTTCTCGTTCTGCAACTAGTAAGCTCAGCGTATCGGCCTCATGCACCATCTGGTGCGTCTCACCCTCGAATTCGCTCCCCACACGGAGCGTAACTTTCAACCTAGATGTGAAGCCTTTTGAAACCGCCTTTTTCCTCGCTGCCTTCCCCGGTTGCACGATCACGACATCCGTGACTGTGTCCTGAACGTCTGAGTTAATTGCGGGCGTAGAGGGCTCAGAATCACCGAATAGCGCCCCACGCATCTCATCTTCCATCAATTCCGTATTCATACTATTTCTCAGAAGAGTGACTGACAACTGTCGATCAGTAGCGGTCAATCTATCTCCTTAAAAGCCCCCGGCAATCAACTATCGGTGGGGTTTCTACAACGTTAGGAGGCGAGTTTTGAGAATATAATCACTCACAGCAATTTACCCGTTAGCAAACCTACCGGTTCATGCTCGACTCCAAATATAGCTGCAGCATCAAGGAAATGGTTCGAAGCATCACGGGATCGTCTCCGCAGTATTAGCCTCGCCTCCCTCTCGAATTGACCTTTCATGAGCCACTTGGATGTTTCGGCCTTACGTTTGCCTTTCATGGTCAATCTCATTAGGTCTAATCGTTTTTTTAGGGGGGTCTTGGGGTAAAGGTATCACCAAACGCTGGAGCATGGTGATTCACAACGCAAACCGTTCTGCCACTTGAATAAACATCACCTCAACCATTCTAGTTTCGGCAATGACCGCAAGAGTAGCGCTGCCGTACTGATGCATAGCTGCCGGCGGAAAATATCCGAATATATCCTGCTGACTATAATCTATAGTCACCAGGATATATTCAGATAGGTGTGGGAGCACTTAGCATTCAGCGGTAACAGTCAGTCATAAGAAAATTATCAATTAAGACAACTTCGGTCCAGCCACATCAACAGAGTGAAGACCTGAAAAGTTCTGCGGCTGAAACGGTATACCAAAAGGTGTTCCCAAAGCGCAGAAAACATTTAAACCAGTAAAACAAACACAATATTTATTGAAAGTAAGAAGCATATCCACATTATCAAAATTTTGTGAACACGAATAACGCTTTTCTGCATAAAGTCTGGCACAGCACCAATTATCTCTCTAAATATTCCGAGGGTGCGCTTTACGCACGTAAGGATTTCTGATCATATTTACAAGTTTTAGTGCATACAGTCTGAGCAATTCGTGGTCAAGACTCTGGCTTTGAGGAATCAAGCTTCTGAAGAAGAGTTTTCGTTAACCCGGAATTTTCATTGTCATACTTTCTGAATGTATCTTCAAGATGATAATGCCGTCCGTTTCCCAGTACTTTAACGTATTTAAATCCAACCTGGTCAGGTTATCTTAAATTTTTACACCTATTGTAGGCCCGCCTTCAACTTAGAGGATTCACGACACAAAATATTAAAATTAAAAATCCGCTGATTCTTCTTATTTACCAACTTCAACAAAGCTCGTCTAGTTGAAATGCCAATCACCAAAATTAGCAAACTGAATTTAATAATGACTGAAGCCGCCTACATATTAAAAGCCATATAAAATTATGCACGGCCATTTTTATTCAATGAGCGCGCCTTAGCTTCGAGGGTAAGTAAATCATTTGATCATATCCCTTATCTATGGGTATCGCTGAGGTTGGAATAGATTTAATAATTCGCGCCTACACTTCGAATCAAGTATAAAAAATTGATTTCTACCGAATTGCAGCTAAGGGTCCATAGCATGTAGACGCACCTCCGGCATTCGATTGCAAATAGGGCATTCGACCACACCTGCCATATCACGCCTAATAAACTTAGAAATATCTAACGACTCTTTTACGATAACGCTGATCACGTGCAAATATTGCACGCGCAACGCCTCATAACTCATGATTGTACGAGTCAAGTCATTCTCTAGCTTTGAAATTTTCACTTTTAAATTGGCAGCGTGCGAGTCCTTGTCCAGACTATATTTTTTAAGAGAAAGTGTAGATATGGCTTCATCAAGCTCCCCCTGATGCTTCCTGATAGTTTCTCTAGAAACGCTCGCAAAAACGGCTAATTCCTTTTGGCTATATACATATTGTTCCCCACGACTTAGATATTCAGTATTCAATGCATTCAACGACTTATTAAGATACTCACTCAACCGCTTTCCTCTACGCTGCATTTTGAGTCTCCGGCGCTACTTAAGTTGGCGAACCTCCAACAGGCGAGCGGTACTTCTTGCCACGCGGCTGAAATGGACATCTTGATGACCACCTTCCCCACCGTTCGCTTGAATATATTCCCTAATAGTATTAGCATCATCATTGATTTTTTTCAGCTCAATAAATTGACCTTCATTCTCTACATCCACCACCAAACTTTCACAGCAGTCTCCTCGCTCATTGACTGACAAGCAAGAGAGACTATGCCTGCACGTTTTCAGAGCTAAATCTAATGTACATCCCCCATGTGGCATTGGATTGACAATCCGTACTGCGGCTTTGAGGTATTGTTCGGCAGTTTGGCGATCGGTCATGCCCAAAATGTTATAAGTCTCTTGTATTTGCCCAATGGCTTTATCTTGCCGGATGCTTGTCAGCAAATCCTGAACAACTTTGCTTCTATCGATCGCTAACGTCTGATCATATACTCGCGCCTGCGCTAAGCTTTTTCTAGACAAGAGCGCATTAACTTGCAAATCAGTCAGCCCCCCTTGCTTGTAAACAGTATTCAACCAGTGTCGTATATCATGCCATGTGAAAGTGGCAACATTACCAGTTCTAGGATCAATAACATTGTATTTAGAAAAAACTGAATCTAGGCCTTTCGCGGCATCGGCCAGCCAATAACAAAATTGTGCTCGAGATACCATCGTATAATTAGCCAAATCCGTATTGAACGAAGTATGAAAAAAGAAACGGGGTAGAACCATCAGCGCATCCTCAACCTCAAGCACTGCACCAGTACCATCTCGAATAACTGGCTCAATTTGTTTATGAAATTCTCCCTCAAAATTGGAGTCATATGTAAATGGGAACGATTTTTTCAACAACTGATCCGAAAGACACACATCAAAAATCTTCCTCACAATACTAGTCGCTGTTTTGTGATGCCTAAAGCGCATCTGATAAAACTGCTCGAAGCGATTGAATGAAACCGAATGAGGATGCACCAACAATACTTCCCTCCAATTAGGAGTATCAAGCGTCACAGGAAACGAGCGCCAATTCGAATCAAAAGAATAATAGACACCTTCTTTAAGTGCCATTTGCCTGTTAACCTGTCTTTTAAAATGCCTTGCACTAACACCTACATACTTAGCTCCTCCAGTGATACCCAGGCGCCGCTGGACTCCAACAAAATCTATAAATTGATTACGTTTACTAACCCAAACTGCATCAGGCGTAAAGATACTAAAGCTGGTGGTCCACTCGTGACAAAATCTCCTCGCATAGTACTCTGTAGCTTCCGGCGATTTCCAAACCTTATACCAATCGACAGCCGATGATTCTTTTCTTTTGCGCGCTATACGTCTGCCCTCCACTGTTAGGTTCTTCAAGAACTCGACTGCACTTTTAACTGCCGGCAGCAAATCCTGTGGAAACAATCTCAACGTCTGACCTTCGACCTTTTCGGGAAACAGTCTGAGCACCCACGCGCCCTCATGAAATACTAAACAATCAACTGGCAAACTTGCCAGCTCGCCAACACGCCCCCCCATTGCTGAATTCAGTACAATTGCATTTATAAAAAAGCGATCTTTCGGAGCAAGACTTTCGTTCGACGCTAGCCCGAAAAAATCTCTCATCACCTCAATAGGTATGAGTTTATTACGTCTCCCTTCCTCAGTTCCATCCCGACCATGCTCTATAGTGCTGGTTGCGAGCGCCTTATAACTTATTCTAAGACCTAGATTTATTCTCAGCCAAGAACCAAAATTAAATAACTTTTTTTGAAGATTGACGTTGTTCCCCACGGCAATTTCAAAATCACCATTATTCACCTGCATAATACTTTTTGACCCTAAGATTTCGTCCAGTTTTTTGATAGCCCTCATATCTCCAACGGCGGTAGCATCACAGATATTAGATTTCCAGCGCTTATTTAATATGTATGCTTTAGCTACAGCTCTGAGACCAAGATTACTAATGGACGAAAAAAGAACATTTGAATATCGCGCATTACCGGGACGTCTTTTCCAACGCAAAACATTCCATTTGTCAGAAAAAAAATCGATATCATCTTCCAAAATCTGCATCCACCGCGTGCACTTATCGATTAGTTGACTTGGCATACCGATTGCTTTTAATTTCTTTAATAATTCCAATTTAGTCACCTGCTTCGATTTTAACAATCACATCTGTGATGGATTGATAAACACGCTCCAACTCTTTAAGCACTTTACTACGTTCGGATCCGTTGATTGCCGCATTCCACTTATTCAACATAGCTTCTATGTAATTCAAAGACCGGTAGTGATCGGCATCTTTCCAAGCGATAAAAAATGGACATCCGTTATAACAGCTAAAAAATGGGTGTTTAGTACAAGCAACTTGACTTCCACAGGACCCCACTACTGCGGGGGCAGCTATAACTGGGATCAGTATTGGATTACCTGGCGAAATCGGCGCTATCTTCCCTGCAAAAAATGCAGCTGTGAGCTCGGAAAAGATACCGCCTAACTTTCTTCCGACACGATCCAAGAGTGGACAAAAATCAGATACTAGGCAGTCAATATATGCGTTTACTGCGAAAAGGCTCTTATGCTCCAACACATACCTTATCTCTTCGCTAGTACATCCCTGCATGGCCATTTGTGTTGCGCCGCTATGACGAATACGATAAGGCGTCAAAATCAAGATTTCGTTGGTTCTAGGGCTAATGATTTTCTTTTTTCTGGACCAGTTTTTTATCATAGCGTCGAAATTCGATTTTGTGCCAGGTTTAGATGTTACAATTAGCCGCCCCTTAGCCTTTTGACACTCACTTACGCCTTCACGCTTTCCATACTCTAAAATTTCATTAGCTAGTTCAGCTGTAATAGGCCACAAATCACTGGGCTGTCCCGCGTTATACTTAATTTTCGGAATTCTCAAGAAGAATTCTTTTTCACCTAAAATACCTGGCGGCGACCAGAGAGCCTCAATATCCATACTTGAAATCTGCATTGGTCGCTTGAGCGTTTCAAAGGAAATCCAAACAAAAAGTCTTGCAACATTTTCATCCCATGACTCGTTCCCACTCTCAAGCATCGCTCGGCGCACCAACTCCAGCTCTGCGTTAGTCAAAGCCCCACGTTTTTTATCCCAATCCGATATAACTCTTGTCGATGGCGAGCCCACTGCAATTTGATTAAGTTCAGCAGCGTAAATTTCGTCCGCCTGGGCCAAACCATTATCAGCACAATATGTATAAAATTTTCTAAAACAAAGCCTTATAGACTTCGACGCGGTAGCGAACATCTCAAAAAGTTCATGCCATGACAACGACGAAAAATTTTTCCACTCATCCTTCCATACAACAGCCATCATCTTTAATGCTGACTTCACTTCATTTACAATTGCCGGCGTATGGTCTTGAAGTTTATCACACACATATTCGTATGCTGCATCAACTACCTGAGAGCAAAACAGGTACATGGAAAAGTCAATCCAATACCTTCTGCCCCTCCAGATACTTTCTATCCTCGGCCCAGTCACATCAATCAACAAACAGGAAGAAGGATCAGCGTAACACTTTATGAAGATATTCCCGTCGCTGTTTACATACTTCCCCTGTTCATTGACTTCCATTCTGAACCCTCCTCTTATTATTTTCAGTAACTTTTCTACGTGTAGAATCTCTCACTGCCCGGTTTGCATAAAGAAGCAAAGACGTTTCACTTCGCCATCCCCCCATATATACGATGCTATCGATTGCAGCGCTTCGGTCAGGAGATTCCTGAGCTGCAATATATAATCGGTTAAACTTTGAATGGCGAAGCAAATGCCATCTAAACGTTATTCCAGATTTCCGCTGAATGACATTTGCGATGCGGCTCGCGGCAGAACAAGACAAAGGTTTTCCTGCGCCAAAACTTCCATGCGCAACAAACAGATAATCATGATCTAAAAAATTAGTCACTCTCATCTTGCCCCTGATAAATTTCTTCATGACCCTATATTTCTTTACATACAGCTCAAGCAATCCAACTAGATCATCATCCTCAGGCTGCATATACAAATATCGACCTAGCGTTTTAACTTTTGGATTATAAGGAACTCTGGAGTCTAGATTGCTATTTCTTCTATCCAGATGAACTATTTCAACATACGGATCACTACCCGACAAATTCAAATCTTCCAACCTAAGCGATAGTGCCTCACCAATTCTTAATCCAAACGCTTTTACGAGTCGCCATAATAAATAATTTCTATGACAAATACCCTTGTCAAATTTTGCCTCTTCAAATTCATGTAGCAAGAGATTCTCGATTGAATTAATTTCACTATCGCTCAAGTCCAAAGCGAGTTTTCCTCCCTCCCCTCCAATGGTCGCCTTACTCCAAAAAAAACGCTGCGTATTAACGAGGGCAATTAACTCCACATCCGCCTTAATCAGCTCACTCGAGCTTACATAGTTGAAAACAAACCACACGACAAAAGTTTTACAGCTTTGCATTACCTGCCTATTGTAGGAGCTGATAGTGTTTGAGTCTTTGTCAACCACCTCACTGAGCCAATCCGAGAAACTTTTTATTTGTTTATAGCGAAGCCCAAATCCACTCAATAGATAGAATTCTAAATCGACTTTTCCTTCGCTAGCCCAAGTAAATAAAAATGCTACGTGATGAAACAGGGTAAATATGCTACCTTTGTTTTTTCTTTCCCCTCGGGCGTACGCTGCCTCGAAAAGCGATGCAGCCAAAGACGGAACCAGTGTTCTAGAATTGACAAATAAGCATCTACCGATCCCTTCGGCTTGAAACTTGACTAGTTTATACCGTAGATTTTTTCGACCCTTCGATATGCGAAGATTAACTTTCACAGTTCACGCCCCCATTTAGATTCGCAGGCGTCCGTCCATATGCAGCCAAACAATGCACATCGATATAGATTTTTCTTACCTATAGCGAACAATAACGAGCGGAAGATCACAGACACATAGAATTTCTTGCCCATGGGCTTAGCATCCCACCAAGCAACGCCCGGTAGACCAATTAGAGATTCGGCTCGAAATTGATATTGAAGGTGTGATCTTTTAATACACATGCGCACAACCCCGACGTCTTAGTAAACGTTCGTGGGTACAGATGCGCGTCAGCGGACTCCGACAGGCGGTCGCTATCTATGGTCCCGAGGCGTTGCGATGACGCCCCTAATTGACGATAGCGCGCTATCAGCAGGTTCGCCACTCCGCAATTTAATATATTCCTAAAATTAAGTAGGCACCTTTCGATCCACTAAATCATGGATAAAGCCGAAGCTGACCGTCATGACAAGATGCTTGAACTCGCTGAGTTGCTCGCAGAAGTGTTGCAAAAAGCCGTGCCGTCGTTGAGCGAGCAGCAGGTGGAGGAAGCCGGGATCTACATGGCGAAGAACCGCGATGTGTTTGCCAAGGCGTTCAAGAGCCAACCGGACGCATTGTCCGAGTTGCTGAACCCGCCGGCGGAATAAAGCCCGAATTGAACAGGCCCTGAATCATGGATTCAGGGCCTTTTTAATGCGTGGGTCATTTGTAGAGCAGGCGCTCGGCCAGTTCGTCCGCCACTCGCGCGGGGCTGCGTTTTTCGGCCTGGGCGTGGGCGAAGATTTCCGTCAGGCGTGTGCCGATATTCGACAGGTGCGCGGTGATATCAGGCAGTTCTGCGCCGTTGTGCTTGAGGGCGACGTAGATCAGGCCGCCGGAATTGATCACGTAGTCGGGGGCGTAGAGGATGCCGCGCCCTTCCAGTTGGTCGGCGATGTCTAGGTTGGTCAGTTGCGCGCTGGCCGAGCCGGCAACGGCGGCGCAGCGCAGTTGGCCGACGCTCTGGCGGTTGAACACGGCGCCGAGGCCGCAGGGCGCGAGGATGTCGCAGGGGGTGCTGAGCAAGGCGTCGTTGGCGATGGGGTGCGCGCCCAGTTGCTCCATGGCCAGCTGCACTTTGCCGTGGTCGATGTCGCTCACCAGCAGCTCGGCACCGGCCGCGTGCAGTTGCTCGGCGAGGGAGTAGCCGACGTTGCCCAGGCCCTGCACCGCCACGCGCAACCCCTCAAGGTTGTCGCTGCCCAGGCGCGCCATCGCGCTGGCGCGGATGCCGGTGAACACGCCCATGGCGGTATGGGAGGAAGGGTCGCCGGCGGCGGTGGTGCTGGTGACGAAGCGCGTGTGTTGAGCGATGCAATCCATGTCGGCCACCGAGGTGCCGCTGTCGATGGCGGTGATAAAGCGACCGTCGAGTTTTTCAACGCAGCGGCCGAAGGCTTCAAACAAAGCGGCACGGCTTTCCACGTGCACAGGGCGAAGGATCACTGCCGTGCCACCGCCCACCGGCAACCCGGCCAGGGCGGCTTTGTAGCTCATGCCTTGGGCCAGGCGCGCGGCATCGGCCACGGCACTTTCGTCGTCGGGGTAAGCGAGGTAGCGACAGCCGCCCAGGGCGGGCCCGAGGCGGCTGTTATGGATGGCGATGACCGCCTTCAGCCCGGTAACCGGATCGACGCTCAGGTGCAGCGATTCAAGGCGGGTGCTGTGCATGAGCGCAAACATCGTCAAGCTCCCGAATCACTTCTGGTAGTGGCCCAAGTATAGGCTTGCGGTAGAAATCCGACGGACTACGCTGGAATAAGCCCTGCGTTTTTGTAGGCCCCGCGACATAAGCAAGCAGGATATTTTCCAAGCTACTGGACGAAAATTCCCAGCAAGGCTAAAACGGGAGCATCTGCCGGAGAATGCAATGAATCCCCGCACAGCCTTTTTCGCCTGCCTGGACCGTTCGCCCCCTGCGCTGTTTGAAGCAGCCCTGTGGATTGCCGCCGAGCACGACCCCACGGTACAACCGTTGCTGATCCTGCAGGAACTGACGGTGCTGCAACAGCAAGTCAGCGTGGCAATGCCCATGCTGCCGGCGGATGAACTGGGCCAGCCGTTGCTGCGGCGCCTCAATGACCTGGGGTTTGCCCAGGACGACTTCACCCCGCTGCGCCCCGCCGCGGCCCTGTTGGATAAAGTGCTGCAACGCAAGCGCGGGCAACCCCTGGTGATGGGGTTGATCGCGCTGGAACTGGCGCGACGCCTGCATATCCCGATGGTCGGCGTGAATTTCCCCGGGCACTTCCTGCTGCGGGTGCCCGGCGCCGATCACCTGCTGGACCCCTGCGGCGGCCGGCGCCTGTACCCCAACGATTGCCGCGAACTGCTGCAACGCCAATACGGCCCCAACCTCAAGCTGCAAGCCGAGCACCTGCACAGCGCCGACCCGCGTTCGATCCTGCAACGGCTGTCACGCAACCTGCGCCAACTGCACCTGGCCAATGATGCGCCGCTGGAAGCCTTGGTGGATGCCGAACGCGTGTTGGAGCTGGGCAATGCCAGCGCTGCCGATTACCTGGCGCGGGCCAGCCTGTATCAGCGGCTGGATTGTCCCAGTGCCGAGCGATTTGATCTGGAACACGCGCTGATGCTCAGTGAAGACCCCATCCAGCGCCTGCGGCTGACCGAGCGATTGGGCCATTTGCCGCCCAACTCCGTGGTGCACTGAGCCTCAATGGGTGGGAGCTGGCTTGCCTGCGATAGCGGTGGGTCAGCCACTACATTGCTGACTGTTGCACCGC
>NZ_JANLGL010000349.1:0-3903 GCF_024655625.1 Pseudomonas sp. 18.1.10 | reverse complement strand
GACCCACCGCTTTCGCGAGCAAGCCCGCTCCCACACAAGCCCGCTCCCACATTTGAGCTTCATTGCCAGATAGATATTGAGGAACACCGCGTGACAGCCAAACCCCACAGCGTCCTGCCCTCCCCCCTGCAGACCGCCAAACTGCTGGCCGCCGAATTCGCCCTCAGCGCCGTCGAACGCGACGAGCGCGGCGGCACGCCGAAAGCCGAACGTGATGCCCTGCGCCATAGCGGCCTGCTGGCCCTGAGCATTCCCACCCAATACGGCGGCCTTGGCGCACGTTGGAGCGACACCCTCGGCATCGTGCGTGAATTTGCCAAGGTCGACAGTTCCATCGCCCACGTCTTCGGCTTCCATCACCTGATGCTGGCTACCGTGCGCCTGTTTTCGCGCCCGGACCAATGGCAACCCTGGTTCGAACAGACCGCGCGCAAGAACTGGTTCTGGGGCAACGCCCTCAACCCGTTGGACACGCGCACAGTGGTCAAGGACTTCGGCGGCTGGCGCGAATTCTCCGGCAAAAAGAGCTTCTGCTCCGGCGCCAGCGACTCGGAAATGCTCATCGCCTCGGCGGTGGATGAAAGCGCCGGCGGCAAGCTGCTGATCGCCGCCATCCCGAGTGGACGCAGCGGCATCACCTTGCACAATGACTGGAACAACATCGGCCAGCGCCAGACCGACAGTGGCAGTGCCAGCTTCGAGCGGGTGCGCGTCGAAGAATCGGAGTTGCTGCTCGACCCCGGCCCACTGAGTACGCCGTTTGCCTGCCTGCGCCCGCTGATCGCCCAGCTGACCTTCACCCATATGTTCCTCGGGATTGCCGAAGGCGCTTTTGAAGAAGCACGCAACTACACCCTCACCGAAACCCGCGCCTGGCATAAATCCTCGGCCATCGACGTACGCAACGACCCGTACGTGCTGCATCACTACGGCGAGTTCTGGGTGGCGCTGGAAGGCGTGCGCCTGCTGGTCGAGCGCGCCGCCGAGTTGCTCGACCAGGCGTGGGCCAAGGGGCCCAACCTCAGCGAGCACGAGCGCGGCCAACTGGCGATTGCCATCGCCACCGCCAAAGTCGCCGCCACCCGCCAGGGCCTGGAGTTGTGCAGCCGCCTGTTCGACGTCACCGGCGCGCGCTCCACCCACGCCTCGCTGCGCCTGGACCGCCACTGGCGCAACCTGCGCACCCAGAGCCTGCACGATCCGCTGGACTACAAGCTCCACGAACTGGGGGACTGGGCGTTGAACCATTCCCTGCCCATTCCGACGTTCTACTCCTGAGAAGAGGTGCCCATGCAGCTATTAACCCTACCGCCCTCGCCCGCCCTTGCGACCTCGATCCGCGCCACAGCCCAAGTCTTCGAAGACCCGAAATCCCAGGCGCTGCTCGACCATATCCAGCAAGTCGCGCCGAGCGAAGCCAGCGTGTTGATCATCGGCGAGACCGGCACCGGTAAAGAGTTGGTGGCGCGGCATATCCACAACCTCAGCGCACGGCGCAACCGGCCATTCGTGGCGGTGAACTGCGGGGCGTTCTCCGAATCGCTGGTAGAAGCCGAACTGTTCGGCCACGAAAAAGGTGCCTTCACCGGCGCCCTCAGCGCCAAGGCCGGCTGGTTCGAAGAAGCGGACGGCGGCACCTTGTTCCTCGATGAGATCGGCGACTTGCCGATGGCGATCCAGGTCAAACTGCTGCGCGTCCTACAGGAACGCGAAGTCGTACGCCTGGGTTCACGCAAGAGCATTCCGATTGATGTGCGCGTACTCGCCGCAACCAACGTGCAATTGGAGAAGGCGATCAATGCCGGGCATTTTCGCGAAGACCTGTATTACCGCCTCGACGTGGTCAGCCTGGAGCTCAGCCCCCTGCGCGAGCGTCCCGGCGATATCCTGCCGCTGACCCGGCACTTCATCGAAGCCTACAGCCAGCGCCTCGGCTACGGCCCGATCACCATCAGCCGCGAGGCCGAACACAAGCTGAAAAGCTACAGCTGGCCGGGCAATATCCGCGAGCTGGAAAACGTGATTCACCACACCCTGCTGATCTGCCGTAACGGCGTGATCGAACGGGACGACCTGCGCCTGTCCAACCTGCGCATCGAGCGCCAGGACGACAGCGGGCACGGCACCGACAACAGCGCCGCCGCGTTGCTGGAGCGCGCCTTCCAGAAACTCTTCGAAGAACAGGCCGGCGCCCTGCATGAAAAGGTCGAAGATGCGCTATTGCGCGCCGCCTACCGCTTCAGCCATTACAACCAGGTACACACCGCCAACCTGCTGGGCCTGAGCCGCAACGTCACCCGTACACGGCTTATCAAGATCGGCGAGCTGGCGGTGAACAAGCGCCGCCCCGGCGAAAACCTGCAAGGCGAGCGCATGCTGCACTTATCCATCTAGGCGGCAGTGCAAGGCATTGTCATGGCTGCGCTCGAAACTGCGCAGCACCTGGAACGAACCGAAGGTCACGGCTGTGGCCTGGTGGGCGCGGATCAGTGTCCAGAAATCTTCCTCGCCATGCTCAAAGCATTTAAACGCCGCCTCGCCGTCCTCACGGGAGCGCCATTGCAGGTAATTGAGCACCCGCCGCCCATCGTCGCTGACCTGCACACTCGCATTGATAAAACCACCATGGCCTTGCGCCAGGCGCTCGCTTTGGGTGCTCAACGCGGCCACCAGGGCGACTTGCTGGCGGGGTTCGATCTGAAACTCGATCAATTGAGTGAAGCTGCGATTCTTCTCTGATACCTGCATGAATACTCCCCTTTCTCTGTAGGCAGAATCTTGCGATCCGATGCCACGCAGGGTAAAACCTCTAGTTAAGTCAAGGTCAAGCACTGTTAGGGGTTTTGCATGGTCAACAAGGAACTCACCGTCGGCCAACTGGCGGCGCGCAGCGGTGTAGCGGTGACGGCGCTGCATTTCTACGAGAACAAGGGGCTTATCAAAAGCAATCGCAACGCGGGCAACCAGCGGCGTTACCCGCGAGATGTGTTGCGGCGCGTGGTGGTTATCAAGATCGCCCAACGCCTGGGAATTCCCCTGGCGACGATTGGCGAGGCCCTGCACACACTGCCGGACGGGCGTACGCCGACGGCCAAGGATTGGGAACGCCTGTCGGCGCTGTGGCGCGAGGACCTGGATGAGCGCATCAACAAATTGTTGCTGCTGCGCGACAAGCTCAATGGCTGTATCGGCTGTGGCTGTTTGTCGTTGGAGGCGTGCCCGTTGCGCAATCAGGATGACCTGCTGGGCGAGCGCGGGCCGGGAGCGCAACTGTTGGAACCCACCACACATCCCTGAAGTGGCTGTCTTGGAGGCGTGACCTATAGTGAAAAAGCTGTCCCTCCAAAACCACTACCCAAGGAGAACGAAATGAGCGCCAAACCTATCCCCGAGGGCTTTCACAGCATTACGCCGTATCTCGGCGTTGAAAAAGCCGCCGAAGCGATCGAGTTCTACAAAAAAGCCTTCGATGCCATCCAAGTCATGCGCCTGGACATGCCCGACGGCAAGGTCGGCCATGCGGAGCTGCGCATCGGCGACTCGCCGATCATGCTCGGCTCGCCCTGCGATGAAAGTGCCTTCGGCAGCCCGCGCAACGGGCATACCAGTGTCGGTATCCATCTCTACGTGACAGACGTCGACAAGCAGTACAAACAAGCCATCGCCGCAGGTGGCACCGTGATCTCGGAGCCCAAGGATCAGTTCTACGGTGACCGTTCCGGCACGCTGAAAGACCCGTTCGGCCATGTGTGGTTCCTGGCCACGCACAAAGAGGACCTGAGCGAAGCGCAGATTCGCCAGCGCGCCATGGAGATGTTCCAGCAAGGCTGAGGACTGGCACAAAACCAATGTGGGAGCGGGCTTGCTCGCGAAGGCGGTGGATCAGTTGAATGACCTGTGACT
>NZ_JANLGL010000348.1:0-3903 GCF_024655625.1 Pseudomonas sp. 18.1.10 | reverse complement strand
TCATTCAGCAAAAGAGTGAATGACACACCGCTTTCGCGAGCAAGCCCGCTCCCACAAGGTTACTCGTCGTCGAAGTTGTAGCTGCCCGGCGCGAGGTTTTCGAAACGGGTGTATTTGCCGATAAACGCCAGGCGCGCCGTACCGATCGGGCCGTTCCGCTGCTTGCCGATGATGATCTCGGCGATGCCTTTATGCTCGGTCTCGGGGTGATACACCTCGTCGCGGTACACGAACATAATCACGTCAGCATCCTGCTCGATCGCTCCGGATTCCCGCAAGTCGGAGTTGATCGGGCGTTTATTCGGGCGTTGCTCCAGGGAGCGGTTGAGCTGGGACAGCGCCACCACCGGGCAGTTGAACTCTTTGGCCAGGGCTTTCAACGAGCGGGAAATCTCGGAAATCTCGTTGGTGCGGTTGTCGCCGCCGGAGCCTGGGATCTGCATCAGTTGCAGGTAGTCGATCATGATAAGGCCGACGTCACCGTGTTCACGTACCAGGCGTCGGGTACGCGCACGCATTTCCGAGGGGCTGATACCGGCAGTGTCATCAATGAACAGCTTGCGGTCGTTGAGCAGGTTGACCGCCGAGGTCAGGCGCGGCCAATCGTCGTCTTCCAGGCGGCCGGCACGCACCTTGGTCTGGTCGATGCGGCCAAGGGACGAGAGCATCCGCATAATCAGCGATTCACCTGGCATCTCGAGGGAGTAAACCAGTACGGCTTTTTCGCTGCGCAGTACGGCGTTTTCCACCAGGTTCATGGCAAAGGTGGTTTTACCCATCGACGGACGGCCGGCGACGATGATCAAGTCGGCCGGCTGCAGGCCGCTGGTCATGCCATCGAGGTCGGTGTAGCCGGTGGACAAGCCGGTGATGGCGTTGTCGGTGTTGAACAGCGTGTCGATACGGTCGATGGCCTTGGTCAACAGTTCGTTGACGCCCACCGGCCCGCCGGTTTTCGGCCGCGCTTCGGCGATCTGGAAGATCTGCCGCTCGGCCTCGTCGAGAATTTCTTCGGCGGTACGCCCTTCGGGGTTGAAGGCGCTGTCGGCGATTTCAGTGGCGATGCCGATCAGTTGGCGCAAGGTCGCCCGGGCGCGGACGATCTGCGCATAGGCCTTGATGTTGGCGACCGACGGGGTGTTTTTCGCCAATTCGCCCAGGTAGCCGAGGCCGCCCACTTGCGAGGTCTGACCTTCCTTGTCCAATTGCTCGGCAAGGGTCACGACGTCGATGGGCGAGTTCAGGTCGGCCAGCTTGGCGATGGCGCGGAAGATCAGGCGGTGGTCATGTCGATAGAAATCACCGTCCGAGACTTGATCCAGCACGCGTTCCCAGGCGTTGTTGTCCAGCATCAAGCCACCGAGCACGGCCTGTTCGGCCTCGATGGAATGCGGCGGCACCTTCAGGGCAGCGGTTTGCAGATCGTATTGCTCGGGAGCTGAAATATCGTTCATGGCCACTTGGAATTTGGGGTGTGTAGAAAAACAAAAGGCACGACCTGTAAACAGGATCGTGCCCGATGTTAACCGGCTGGCACACGAGGTGCCAGTCAGTTAGGTGCGACTTAAGCTGCTACCACGACAACGCGTACGGTGGCTTCAACTTCAGCGTGCAGGTGCACGGCTACGTCGAATTCGCCTACGTTGCGGATGGTGCCGTTCGGCAGACGAACTTCGCTCTTCTGCACTTCAACGCCGGAGGCGGTCAGTGCATCAGCGATGTCGTGGGTGCCGATCGAACCGAACAGCTTGCCTTCGTCACCGGCGGTGGCAGTGATAGTCACTTCCAGCTCAGCCAGTTGGGCAGCGCGAGTTTCGGCCGAAGCTTTTTTGTCTGCTGCTGCTTTTTCCAGCTCAGCACGACGCTCTTCAAACGCGGCCAGGTTGGCAGCGGTTGCAGCGGTGGCTTTGCCGTATGGCAGCAGGTAGTTACGACCGTAGCCGGCCTTAACGTTCACTTTGTCGCCCAGGTTGCCCAGGTTGGCGACTTTTTCCAGAAGGATCAGTTGCATGTGAAAATCCTCTAACTTTTAACCTTCACCGTTCGCGTTATCGGCGTCTTTCGACGCCAGACGACCGCGAAAATCAATCAGGCCGTCGATAATGGCCAAGACCACGAGTAACGGATAGATCAGCTGCATGAACAGCAACAGCGTGACGTACAACCCCACCAGCCAAAACTTGGCCAGGCGCTTTCGCGCAACCAGCCCATGAATCAAGGCCAGCCCGGCAAACACCAGCGGTACGCTGCAAATCGGCGCCAGCAAGGCCATCTGTGGACCGAAGTTCGGCCCGACAACCATGCACGCCAGCAGCAACATCGCCGGCCCCGCAGGGATTCTGATACTGCGAAATTCGCGACCAAAACCACCCGGGTTGTACAACAACGCCTGCCAATAACGCCCAACAATCAGGCTCAGCACGCTGACGACCTGCAACAATGCCGCAATCAGGCCGGTCAGGACCGGGGCAATCAGTGACGCAAACCGCGCTCGCTCATCTACCGACAATTGCTGGTAGAGATCCCCGAGGGCCATCGGCAGGATCTTGACGATCTCTTGCGACAACCCTTCGATTTGCGGGCGGAAAGCCGCGCCAAGCATCACTGAGTACACCAACCCCAATGCCACGCTGACCAGCAGCGTGCGGACCCAGGACTCACTTGCGCGTAAAACCAACGCAAGGCTCGATGACCCCAGCAGTACCAGAAGTACCCGTGGATCACCCAATTGCAGCCACCAGATCAAGGCCGGCAACAATCCCAGGGCAAGAACGCCAAGGGCGTCCTTCAAACCGCGCCGCAGCAGCACAAGGCAACCCGCGGCAGCACCCAACCAATAAAGCAACGGCAATGCCGCACATCCAGCCACTACCAGAGTGGCCTGCACACGACCGCGCATGATGAACTCAGCTAAGGCGCGCATGCATTCAATCCCTTACTACTTATCGACTGCCCGGTCTCAGCGGCCGTGGCTGTCGGTGTAGGCCAGCAGGGCCAGGAAGCGGGCGCGCTTGATAGCGGTGGCCAGCTGACGCTGATAACGAGCTTTGGTACCGGTGATACGGCTTGGAACGATTTTGCCGGTCTCGGATACGTAGGCTTTCAGAGTGTTGAGATCTTTGTAATCGATCTCCTTCACTTCTTCAGCGGTGAAGCGGCAGAATTTACGACGACGGAAGAAACGTGCCATTTGATAGGCTCCTTAATAAGGTCCGTGGATTACTCGTCAGCGTTGTCGCTGTTGTCGCTGTCATCACTATCAGCGCTTTCAGCGCCTTCGTGCTCAGGACGGTCGCGACGCTCACGGCGCTCACTGCGGTTTTCTTCAGCCTTGAGCATCTCGGATTGGCCGGTAACGGCTTCTTCGCGACGGATGACCAGGTTACGGATCACTGCATCGTTGTAGCGGAAGTTGTCTTCCAGCTCGGCCAGGGCCTTGCCAGTGCACTCAACGTTCAGCATCACGTAGTGAGCCTTGTGAACATTGTTGATTGCGTAGGCCAGTTGACGACGGCCCCAATCTTCCAGACGGTGGATTTTGCCGCCGTCTTCTTCGATCAGCTTGGTGTAACGCTCAACCATGCCGCCGACTTGCTCGCTTTGATCCGGGTGGACCAAAAAGATGATTTCGTAATGACGCATGAATGCTCCTTACGGGTTGTAGCCTGCCGCTCAAAAACGGTCAGACAAGGAGTGAATGACACTTATGGATCTTGCCGAAGGGGGACACATAGGTGCCCGCCAGGAAGGCAAGGGGCGCAATTGTAGAGAAGGGGGAGGAAGCGTGCAAGGTGATTGGTGATTATTTGAACAATCTTCCCAACACCCAGAAACAACTGTGGGAGCTGGCTTGCCTGCGATAGCATCACCTGTCTCTTATACACATCTGACGCTGCCGACGAT
>NZ_JANLGL010000347.1:0-3935 GCF_024655625.1 Pseudomonas sp. 18.1.10 | reverse complement strand
AGGCAAGCCAGCTCCCACAGTAGAGCCGGTTTACACCCGGTAAAAATCGCCCGACGGCTAGGCCGTCACGGGAACAAGCTCCCTCGCCACGGGTACAGCAGCAATGCTGAAAGTTGTGCAGATCCCTATAGCCCCCATAGCCAGCCTTGATTCGCCGACCCGCCCACCCCCACCTAAACTCTGTTCAAGTTGTTTCAACGGACAGAGGATTTTTCATCATGGGCAAACGTCACCCCAATCTCCCCGCCTGGCAATGGCGCAGCTACCCGCAAAACCATCAGCACCCGACCAACCTGGCGTTGCACCTGATTGCCGTGCCGCTGTTTATCGTCGGGTTCTTGCTGATTGTGTCCGGGGTGTTCAGCTTGAGCCTGGCCAGTTTCGCCATCGGTGTGGTCGGCATCGTGGCCGGCCTGGCGTTGCAGCGTCATGGCCACAGCCTGGAAGCCCAGGCCAGTGAGCCCTTCAGTGATCGCAAAGACGCAGTGCAGCGTCTGGTGGTCGAGCAGTTCGTGACCTTCCCGCGCTTTGTCTTCAGCGGCGGCTGGTGGCGCGCCTGGCGGCAGCGCCACCGGCACTGAGTGTCAGGCGAACACCACCACGGTCTGGCGGCTGATGGCGATCAGTGCGCCACTCGGGCTCCACAGCGCGGCGGCGGCGTGGCCATAGCCGTCGCGGGCGTGCTCGATGGTTACGTAGTACTGGCACCAGTCCAATGTCGTGAGGTCCTGCAACGGCTGGATGAACTCGATGGTCCAGGTCAGCGTGCTGCCCGGCGCGGGCTTCTTCAGGTGCGGCAGCAAGGCCGGAGGCCAGGCGTCAACCAACGCAAGGATGTGCGCCTCGGTCAGCGGTTCTTCCTTCACATCCCCACGCAGTCGGACCCAGCCACCCATGTCGCGGGACTTGTTCCCGGTAAACGGTAGGCCACCAACACTCCAGCGCATCGCCAAATGGCGCATGAATTCCGGGGTGACGCCCTTGATGTAAGGCAGTTCCTGGCATTCGTCCCAGTGCTTGAACACGGGCGGCGCTGCGCTTTCGACCACAATTTCCGACTCGCGGGACCCGCCGAAACTGGCCTGCACCAGCGTCGCCACTTCACCGTTCTGCACCACGCGGCCGAGCAATTGGCTGACGGCCTTGCCTTCACGCAGCACTTCGACTTGGTAACTGGCGGGGACGTCGGGCGCCACCGGGCCGACGAAGGTGATCGCCAGCGAACGTAGCGGGCGGTCGGCTGGCACCTGGGCGCGTAGCGCTTCGTACTGCAACGCGGCGACCAGGCCGCCGAAGGTGGCACGGCCCTGGGCCCATTCGGCGGGGATGGTGACGTCTTGCGGGTGGCTTCGGGCGGCGTCGAGCAAATCACTAAAGCGCATGGCGACCTCACATCAAGGGAAACGGATGGGGGATCTTAACCAGCGTGCAGGTCGGGTACAGCGCCTATTCCGGCCAAAAGCCGGACGATTGTAGGACGCGGAGCGTCCTGGGCGGCGTTCCCACGCGGAGCGTGGGGACGATCAGGTGTCAGAAACAATCGGCGCGGAGTTTATCCAGCACGCGGTCCGCCTGCCCTTCGGCCTTGGCCATGGTGCGCTGCCACACGGCAACGCAGGGTTGCAGATCCGGCTGGTGTTCGGCCTGGGCCAGCCACTGCCAGCAGTCGTGCCAATCGCCCAGGGCGCCTTGGGCTTTCTTCAGCCGGGACATGGCGTTGGCGGGGAGTTTATGCAATTGGGGGTAGGCCTCGGCGGCATAACGCACGCGCTTGATAAGCAACCGCAGGCGGTGGCGATCATGGCTGGGGTCCTGCAATGCGGCGTCGAGGGCCTGCCATTGCTTGGCCAGACGTTTCTCGATGCGCGGGCGCAGGCCCTTGAGCAATTTCTGATGTTCGGATGCGCGGACAAAGCGCGGGAAGGCATCGAGGATCAGCAGCAGTTGCGCCAGCTCGGGGCTTTGCGCCACTTGGCGATACGCCTCGGGTTGCAGACGCAGGCGCCGATCAGCCGCCTCGTGATAGCCATGCTGGTGCAAATAGGCCGCCAGCACCTCGCGGTCACGCAACGGCGTGGTCAACTGGCCAACCGCGCTGGCGGCCGATTCCAGCTGTTCCACGCCGGGCAACCCGCGCAGGGGGCGCAACAGGCTGCGCAGGCGGCGCACGGTGGTGCGCAGGTCATGCAGGGCTTCATCGTCGGTGACGGCGGTGAGACGAGCCTGGCAGCTCAGCAACCCTACTTCCAGGCCAATGACCTGAGCGACTAACTGATCGACCAACGCTGACATCCTGCCCTCACTCTCCGATGAAAAATCCTACTCGCCGCCCGGATCAACGCCCGGCGCGCGACTCACGAATATAGAACCGCGCTTTCTCGGCCTTGTTGGCGCAGCCTTCAAACGCTTCAAATTGCTGCTGGGTCTTGGCACCGGTCAGCAGGGACAGGGCCTTGGAATAGCTGACAGTCCCGGCGAACCCTTCGGCCTTGGCCAGGTCCAGCTCGTGCCATGCGGCATCCAATTGCGTGCCGCAGCTGTCGCGGTACGCGGTTTTCCCGGCACAACCAGCCAGGGCCAACACGATCACAGGCACACACATCCAGGCTTTCATCGATGACACCTCAAAATAAAGAAAAACAGTCGTACGTTGTAGACGTTGCCTACATGAAAAAGTGCCTTGTCCTTAGCCTGAAAACGATAGTACCTATTCCCAGAGCATACCCGAGGCTTGGCACTCCCGCAGCGAAGATTGAAGCCGCCCCCTCAATGGGTGCATTGTGGGCACCTGCCATCTGTAGGACATGACCATGAAGAAACGTGTTGCCTTGGTGCTGGGCTCTGGCGGGGCCCGGGGCTACGCCCATATCGGCGTGATCGAAGAAATCGAACGACGGGGCTACGACATCGCCTGCGTCGCCGGTTGTTCCATGGGCGCCGTGGTCGGTGGCATCTACGCCGCCGGCAAGTTGGATGAGTACCGCAACTGGATCGAAAGCCTCGATTACCTCGACGTGCTGCGCCTGGTGGACGTGAGTTTTCGCCTCGGGGCGATCCGTGGCGAGAAGGTCTTCGGCCAGATCCGCAAGATCGTCGGCGAGTTGAATATCGAAGAGCTGCGCATCCCCTACACCGCCGTCGCCACCGACCTCACCAACCAACAGGAAATCTGGTTCCAGGAAGGCTGCCTGCACCAGGCCATGCGTGCTTCGGCGGCGATCCCCAGCCTGTTCACCCCAGTGATGCAAGGCAACCGCATGCTGGTGGACGGCGGCCTGCTCAACCCGCTGCCGATCGTGCCGGTGGTGTCGAGCCATTGCGATTTGATCATCGCGGTCAACCTCAACGCCACCAACCAGAAGCACTACCAATTGCCGGTGATCCAGCGCCCACCGGCGTTCAAGAGCCGCTTCAACAGCCTGGCGAAATCACTCGGTTCGCACCTGCCGTTTCGGCGCAAGCAGGCCGAGCAATTGATGAAACTGGAACAGGAAGCCTTGCAGGCCGAAGCGGCGGATATCAACCCATGGCTGGACTCGGCGGAACCCGAAGCCCAACAACCCGCCGCCGCGCCGGAAAAGGCTGGCGCGCCGAAGTCGGCGACCGGTTCGTTCATCATCGATAACGTCGGGCCGGCGTCGTTGCTGGACCTGATAAACCAGAGTTTCGAGGTGATGCAGACGTCGTTGGCGCAATACAAGATTGCCGGGTATCCGCCGGATGTGTTGATTAACGTGCCGAAGCGGGTGTGCCGGTTTTTCGAGTTCTACAAGGCGCCGGAGTTGATCGCGTTGGGGCGGGAGATTGCCAGGGATACCCTGGATCGGTATGAGAGTGAGCAAGGCTGAAATCTTGGGTGCTGCTGATGACCCCTTCGCGAGCAAGCCCGCTCCCACATTTGACCGTGTTCCAACATTTGAAATGCGGTCGAATGT
>NZ_JANLGL010000346.1:0-3959 GCF_024655625.1 Pseudomonas sp. 18.1.10 | reverse complement strand
GCTCCCACATTTTGAACTGTGAATACATTCAAAATGTGGGAGCGGGCTTGCTCGCGAAGAGGCCGGTACAGGCACCTCCAATCCCGGGTCAGACCTTCTTGTACAACTGGCTCCCTTCCTGCTTGAACCGCTCCGCCTGCTCCGCCAAACCCTTGGCCACATCCACATCCACCGCGTCAATGCGCTGGTTGGCCGCGTACTCACGCACTTCCTGGGTGATCTTCATCGAGCAGAACTTCGGCCCGCACATCGAGCAGAAATGCGCGACCTTGGCCGAATCCTTCGGCAGCGTCTCATCGTGGTACGAACGCGCGGTGTCCGGGTCCAGGCCGAGGTTGAACTGGTCTTCCCAACGGAATTCGAAGCGCGCCTTGCTCAAGGCGTTGTCGCGGATCTGCGCGCCCGGATGCCCCTTGGCCAAGTCCGCCGCATGGGCGGCGATCTTGTAGGTGATGATCCCGGTCTTCACGTCATCCTTGTTCGGCAGCCCCAAGTGTTCCTTCGGCGTCACGTAGCAGAGCATCGCGCAGCCGAACCAGCCGATCATCGCCGCGCCAATGCCGGAGGTGATGTGGTCGTAGCCCGGCGCGATGTCGGTGGTCAGCGGGCCGAGGGTGTAGAACGGCGCCTCGTCGCAGCACTCCAGCTGCTTGTCCATGTTCTCCTTGATTAACTGCATCGGCACGTGGCCCGGGCCTTCGATCATGGTTTGCACGTCGTGCTTCCAGGCGGTCTTGGTCAGCTCGCCGAGGGTTTCCAGCTCGCCGAATTGCGCGGCGTCGTTGGCGTCGGCAATCGAGCCCGGGCGCAAGCCGTCGCCGAGGGAGAAGCTGACGTCATAGGCCTTCATGATTTCGCAGATTTCGTCGAAATGCGTGTAGGTGAAGTTCTCTTTGTGGTGCGCCAGGCACCACTTGGCCATGATCGAGCCGCCACGGGACACGATGCCGGTGACGCGCTTGGCGGTCAGCGGCACATAGCGCAGCAACACCCCGGCGTGGATGGTGAAGTAGTCGACGCCCTGCTCGGCCTGCTCGACCAGCGTGTCGCGGAACAGCTCCCAGGTCAGGTCTTCGGCGGCGCCGCCGACTTTTTCCAGGGCCTGGTAGATCGGCACGGTACCGATCGGCACCGGCGAGTTGCGGATGATCCACTCGCGGGTTTCGTGGATATGTTTGCCGGTGGACAGGTCCATCACCGTGTCGGAACCCCAGCGGATGCCCCAGGTCAGTTTCGCCACTTCTTCTTCGATGGACGAACCCAGGGCGCTGTTGCCGATGTTGCCGTTGATCTTCACCAGGAAGTTACGGCCGATAATCATCGGTTCCAGTTCGGTGTGGTTGATGTTCGCCGGGATGATCGCGCGGCCACGGGCGATTTCTTCGCGCACGAATTCCGGGGTGATGATCTTCGGCACGCTGGCGCCAAAGCTGTGGCCGGCGTGCTGCTGGTCGAGCAGGCCGCTGGCACGGGCTTCTTCGAGCTTCATGTTTTCGCGGATGGCGACGTATTCCATCTCGGCGGTGATGATGCCTTTGCGCGCGTAGTGCATCTGCGTGACGTTGGCGCCGGCCTTGGCGCGGCGTGGGTTCTTCACGTGGGCGAAGCGCAGCGCAGTCAGCTCGGCGTCGCTGAGGCGCTGCTGGCCGAAGTGCGAGCTGAGGCCCGAGAGGCGTTCGGTGTCGTCGCGCACTTCGATCCACGGCGAGCGCACATCGGCCAGGCCTTTGCGCACGTCGATGATGACGTTGGGGTCGGTGTAGGGGCCGGAGGTGTCATAGACCACCACGGGCGCGTTGATTTCACCGCCGAAATCGGTGGGGGTCACGTCCAGGCTGATCTCGCGCATCGGCACGCGGATGTCCGGGCGAGTGCCCTGCACGTAGACTTTTTGCGAGCGGGTAAAGGGCTGCACGGAGCCGGAGTCGACCTTGGCCGATTCACTCAAATGCACGGTATTTTTTAGTTTTGTCGTCATCACGGGCTCTCCAACTTGCTATCCAGGCGGTGGATTTTTGTCGGAGCGAACCTGTGACGGATGGACGCACTGAAACCAGTGCTGTGCTTGGCGCACGAGGGCTGTTCGATGGTCGAACAGCATCCCGGACGAAGCACAAGAGGACTCGCCGGGTGACGAGAAATCTTGTTCCCTACGCAGGCGCTAACCTGATCAGGTTCAACGGGATCCGGTATTTACCGATCTCAGCCTTCCAACAAGGCACCCCGACAAGAACGCGGCCAGTCTAGACCATGGCGTGGGCAAATTGCCAATAGCGGTGCATTCAGCGTGATGAATGGCGCAATTGCAGGATTGTTGTGCAGTGATCGCGCCACTACACTCGGGGACTGCCTCAAGGCTTGACGCCAGGATTGGCCAGCCTTAGCCTTGGGCGCTAAATTATCGCCGTAATATTCAATCTAGGGAACGCCTCATGCTGCGCAAACTCTCACTGGCTCTTGCCGTGTCTTGTGCGACCAATGGAATGGTTTGGGCAGCAGAAGCGCCCTTGTCCGCCAACACTGACTTGGTCAGCGTCTACCAGGAAGCGGTGAACAACAACGCCGACCTGGCCGCCGCCCGCGCCCAATACGGCGCACAAAAAGAAGTGGTGCCCCAGGCCCGCGCCGGTTTGCTGCCGAACCTGTCGGCCGGTGCCGACAGCAACAACGTGCGCACCCAGATTGCGCAGCCCGCCGGCACCGCCAATCGCGACGCGCATTCCTGGCGCGCGACCTTGAGCCAACCGCTGTTCCGCGCCGACCGCTGGTTCCAGCTGCAAGCCGCTGAAGCCGTCAACGAGCAGGCCGCCCTGCAACTGTCGGCCACCGAACAGAACTTGATCCTGCAGAGCGCCGAAAACTACTTCGCCGTGCTGCGCGCCCAGGACAACCTGGCCTCCACCAAGGCCGAAGAAAATGCCTTCAAGCGTCAGCTGGACCAGTCCAACGAACGCTTCGACGTCGGCCTGTCGGACAAGACCGACGTGCTGCAATCCCAGGCCAGCTACGACACCGCCCGCGCCAACCGCATCCTCGCCCAGCGCCAGGTGGAAGACGCGTTCGAAGCGCTGATAACCCTGACCAATCGCCAGTACAACTCGATCCAGGGCATCGTCCACAGCCTGCCGGTGCTGCCGCCGCTGCCGAACGACGCCAAGTCCTGGGTCGACACCGCCGGCCGCCAGAACCTCAACCTGCTGGCCAGCAACTTCGCGGTGACCGCCGCCGAAGAAACCCTCAAGCAGCGCAAGGCCGGCCACGCGCCGACCCTCGACGCCGTGGCGCAGTACGAACGAGGCGACAACGACGCCCTCGGTTTCAGCAACCCGAATGCCTTTGGCACGCCGTACCGTGGCGATGTCGAACAACGCACCGTCGGCCTGCGCCTGAACATCCCGCTGTACAGCGGCGGCCTGACCAGCTCGCAAGTGCGCGAGTCCTACTCACGCCTGGACCAGACCGAGCAGCAGCGCGAAGGCCTGCGCCGCCAGGTGGTGGAAAACACCCGCAACCTGCACCGCGCGGTGAACACCGATGTGGAACAGGTGCAGGCGCGCCGCCAGTCGATCATCTCCAACCAGAGCGCGGTGGAAGCCACGGAAATCGGCTATCAGGTGGGTACGCGCAATATCGTCGATGTGCTGGATTCACAGCGCCAGCTGTATTCATCGGTGCGCAATTACAACAACAGCCGGTATGACTACATCCTCGACAACCTGCGCTTGAAGCAGGCGGCGGGGACGTTGAACCCGGGGGATTTGCAGGAGTTGGCGCGCTATCTGAAGGCGGACTACAACCCGGATCGGGATTTCCTGCCGCCGGATCTGGCCAAAGCGGCTGCCGAGCAGCTCAAGGCCCGCCCAGGATATTGATAACACGCAAAACAAATGCGGGAGCGGGCTTGTGTGGGAGCGGGCTTGCTCGCGAATGCGGTAGATCAGCCAATACATGTGGTGACT
>NZ_JANLGL010000345.1:0-4008 GCF_024655625.1 Pseudomonas sp. 18.1.10 | reverse complement strand
GGGTCAGTTGATGCATAGGCTGATTGACACACCGCTTTCGCGAGCAAGCCCGCTCCCACATTGGGTCTCCAGTGTTTTTGAGAATGAGCAGGCAACAAAAAGCCCGGCTGATCCTCGATCAGCCGGGCTTTTTTGTGCTTGAAGAAAACTTACTTCTTCAAACCGTAATGCTCATCCAGCATGCCTGGGGCGTTCGGCGTTTTTGGCGCGTAGTCCCGTGGCGGCTCCTGGTTTTCCCGGGGTGGGGTCAGGCGCTCACGTGGTGTTTGCGGTGCATCGGAATGCAACGCGGCCAGCAGGCGCTGACGGGTGATGTCGTCGAGGGCCAGGCGGTTGGCGCCATCGGCGAGGTGGTCCTGTACTTCCTGGTAGCTCTGGGTGAGCTTCTTGACCAGGGTCGCGGTGCTGTTGAAGTGGGTAACAACCTCGTTCTGATAACTGTCAAAACGTTCCTGAATGTCATCCAACTGACGCTGCGTGCGGTTAGGCGCGGCATTCGGCAGCAGGCGAGCAACCAGGAATCCAATGGCGACACCGGCAACCAGGGCAAGAGTCGGCAACAACCAAACTAAGAGCGAGTGTTCCACGAGTCCTTCCTCTATAAACGGCTTTGCTTTACGTTAACGGCTCAAACCTGCGCTGTATACCGCGATTAAGCTCGCAATGATGCCAAGCACAGACTTTTAGCTAGACGAGTCGACCCATTGAGAGGTCACGGAGTTCATCTCTTGCTCATGCGTGAAACCCCCGTTTTGATCGAAGGCCCGGTGGGCCAACTGGAAGCCCTGTACCTGGATCACCCCGAACCACGGGGCCTGGCGCTGATCTGCCACCCCAACCCGGTGCAGGGTGGCACCATGCTCAATAAAGTCGTCTCGACCCTGCAACGCACCGCCCGCGATGCTGGTTTGATTACGTTGCGCTTCAATTACCGTGGCGTCGGCGCGAGTGCCGGCACCCACGACATGAGCACCGGTGAAGTGGACGACGCCGAAGCGGCCGCCACCTGGCTGCGGGAAAAACACCCCGACCTGCCGATGACCCTGCTCGGTTTCTCCTTTGGTGGCTACGTGGCCGCCAGCCTCGGCGGCCGCCTGGAAGCCAAAGGCGAGCAGCTCGCGCACCTGTTCATGGTCGCCGCGGCGGTGATGCGCCTGCGCGACACCGACCTGCTGCCGTTGGGCTGCCCGCTGACCCTGATCCAGCCGGAAACCGACGAAGTGGTCGACCCGCAGACCGTCTACGACTGGTCCGCCGCCCTGAATCGCCCCCATGAGCTGCTGAAAGTGGCAGAATGCGGGCACTTTTTTCATGGCAAGCTCACCGATCTCAAGGATCTGGTGCTGCCGCGCCTTTCGAATTGATAGCAGTCTGATAAGCGATTACCCATGACGACTCGTACCCGTATCCTCACCGGCATCACCACCACCGGCACGCCGCACCTGGGCAACTACGCCGGTGCGATCCGCCCGGCGATCCTCGCCAGCCAGGACGCCAATGCCGACTCCTTCTACTTCCTGGCCGACTACCACGCCCTGATCAAATGCGATGACCCGCAGCGCATCCAGCGCTCGCGCATGGAAATCGCCGCGACCTGGCTGGCCGGTGGCCTGGATGTGAACCGGGTGACGTTCTATCGCCAGTCGGACATCCCGGAAATCCCCGAGCTGACCTGGCTGCTCACCTGCGTTGCCGCCAAGGGCCTGCTCAACCGCGCCCATGCGTACAAGGCGTCGGTGGACAAGAACGTGGAAACCGGCGAAGACCCGGATGCGGGCATCACCATGGGCCTGTACAGCTACCCGGTGCTGATGGCGGCGGACATCCTGATGTTCAACGCGCACAAGGTGCCGGTGGGTCGCGACCAGATCCAGCACGTGGAAATGGCCCGCGACATCGGCCAGCGCTTCAACCACCTGTTTGGCAACGGTAAAGAGTTCTTCACCATGCCCGAAGCGCTGATCGAAGAAAGCGTCGCCACCTTGCCGGGCCTGGATGGCCGCAAGATGTCCAAGAGCTACGACAACACCATCCCGTTGTTCACCAGCGCCAAGGACATGAAGGACGCGATCTCGCGCATCGTCACCGATTCCCGCGCGCCGGGCGAAGCCAAGGACCCGGACAATTCCCACCTGTTTACCTTGTTCCAGGCATTCGCCAGCAAGGCCCAGGAAGAAGAGTTCCGTGCCGAGCTGCTGCAAGGCCTGGGCTGGGGCGAGGCGAAGAACCGTCTGTTCCAACTGCTGGACGGTCAATTGGGCGAAGCCCGCGAGCGTTACCATCAACTGATGTCGCGCCCGTCGGACATGGAAGACCTGCTGCTGATCGGCGCCAAGAAGGCCCGCGCCGTGGCGGCACCGTTCCTCGCCGAGCTGCGTGAAGCAGTTGGCCTGCGTTCGTTCGTCGAGCAAGCCGCAGCACCGGTGGCCGCCAAGAAGAAAGCCGCGAAAGCCGCGCGTTTCGTCAGCTTCCGCGAAGACGACGGCAGCTTCCGCTTCCGCCTGCTGGCCGCCGATGGCGAGCAACTGCTGTTGTCGCGCAACTTCGCCGATGGTAAAGCTGCTGGTGCTGTGACCAAGCAATTGCAAAACGGTGACGCGCTGGACGTACGCAGCGACGCCCTGAGCTTCAGCGTCTGGCTGGACGGCAATGCCGTGGCCGACAGCGCCGCGTTCGCCGACGCCGCTTCCCGCGACGCCGCCATCGCCGCCCTGCGCATCGCGTTGACGCCCATCGAAGATTGACCCGACCAAGGGTTGATTGCCATTAATCAGGGCCGTCGTTACAGTGACGGCCCGTTTTTGTTGCCTTGCTAACGAAATTATGACGCCCCTAGAACGATATCAAGCTGATCTGAAACGCCCTGAATTCTTCCACGACGCTGCGCAGGAAACGGCGGTGCGTCACTTGCAGCGCCTGTACGACGACCTCGTCGCCGCCTCGCAAAGCAAGCCGGGAATGTTCAGCAAGCTGTTTGGCAAGAAAGACCACACGCCGGTCAAAGGCCTGTACTTCTGGGGCGGCGTCGGCCGCGGCAAGACTTACCTGGTAGACACCTTCTTCGAAGCGCTGCCGTTCAAGGAAAAGGTCCGCACCCACTTCCACCGCTTCATGAAGCGTGTGCACGAAGAGATGAAGACCCTGCCGGGCGAGAAAAACCCGCTGACCATCATCGCCAAGCGTTTCTCCGACGAAGCGCGGGTGATCTGCTTCGATGAGTTCTTCGTCTCCGACATCACCGACGCCATGATCCTCGGCACCTTGATGGAAGAACTGTTCAAGAACGGCGTGACCCTGGTCGCCACCTCGAACATCGTGCCCGACGGCCTGTACAAGGACGGCCTGCAACGCGCACGCTTCCTGCCGGCCATCGCGCTCATCAAGCAGAACACCGAGATCGTCAACGTCGACAGCGGCGTCGACTACCGCCTGCGTCACCTGGAGCAAGCAGAGCTGTTCCACTTCCCGCTCAACGAAGCGGCGCACGAAAGCCTGCGCAAGAGCTTCCGCGCCCTGACGCCGGAATGCACCCAGGCGGTGGAAAACGACAAGCTGATGATCGAAAACCGCGAGATCATCGCGCTGCGTACGTGCGATGACGTGGCGTGGTTCGACTTCCGCGCCCTGTGCGACGGCCCGCGCAGCCAGAACGACTACATCGAACTGGGCAAGATCTTCCATGCGGTGATCTTGAGCGGTGTGGAGCAGATGAGCGTGACCACCGACGACATCGCGCGGCGGTTTATCAACATGGTCGATGAGTTCTATGACCGTAACGTGAAGCTGATTATCTCGGCGGAAGTGGAGTTGAAGGACCTGTATACCGGGGGGCGATTGACCTTTGAATTCCAGCGGACCTTGAGTCGCTTGCTAGAGATGCAGTCCCACGAGTTCCTGGCGCGCGGGCACAAGCCGTAAGCCAATCTCCAGGCGCAATGGAGATCAAAATGTGGGAGCTGGCTTGCCTGCGATAGCGGTGTACCAGCCAACAGATAAGTTGGCTGACAG
>NZ_JANLGL010000344.1:0-4038 GCF_024655625.1 Pseudomonas sp. 18.1.10 | reverse complement strand
ATCGTCGGCAGCGTCAGATGTGTATAAGAGACAGGAATGACACACCGCCTTCGCGAGCAAGCCCGCTCCCACATTTGGATCGCATTCCACAGCAAGTCAGTGTCGGTTTTTCCTTTCGCAACTACCGTGACCGAGTCCTGACGATGAACACTGAATTCCGCAAACCGCTCCCCGGCAGCCGCCTGGATTTCTTCGACGCCCGCGCGGCTGTCGAAGCCATCACCCCCGGCGCCTATGCCACCTTGCCCTACACCTCCCGCGTGCTTGCCGAGAACCTGGTACGCCGCTGCGACCCGGCCACCCTCAATGCGTCCCTGAGCCAGTTGATCGAGCGCAAGCGCGACCTCGACTTCCCGTGGTTCCCGGCCCGCGTGGTGTGCCATGACATCCTCGGCCAGACCGCCCTGGTCGACCTCGCCGGCCTGCGCGACGCCATCGCCCTGCAAGGTGGCGACCCGGCGCAGGTCAACCCGGTGGTGCCGACCCAGTTGATTGTCGACCACTCCCTGGCCGTCGAGGCCGGTGGTTTCGACCCGGACGCGTTCGAGAAGAACCGCGCCATCGAAGACCGCCGCAACGAAGACCGTTTCCACTTTATCGAGTGGACCAAAAAGGCCTTCAAGAACGTCGATGTGATCCCGCCGGGCAACGGCATCATGCACCAGATCAATCTGGAGAAAATGTCCCCGGTGATCCAGGTGCGCGACGGCGTGGCCTTCCCGGATACCTGCGTCGGCACCGACAGCCACACGCCCCACGTGGACGCGCTGGGCGTGATCGCCATCGGCGTCGGCGGCCTTGAAGCCGAGAGCGTGATGCTCGGCCGCGCGTCGTGGATGCGCCTGCCGGAAAGCGTTGGCGTGGAGCTGACCGGCAAGCTGCAACCGGGCATCACCGCCACCGATATGGTGCTGGCGCTGACCGAGTTCCTGCGCAAACAGAAAGTGGTCGGCGCGTGGCTGGAGTTCTTCGGCGAAGGCGCATCGGCCCTGACCCTGGGCGACCGCGCGACCATCTCCAACATGGCCCCGGAATACGGCGCCACGGCGGCGATGTTTTATATCGACCCGCAAACCATCGCCTACCTGAAACTCACCGGGCGCGAAGACGAACAAGTCACCCTGGTCGAGCAATACGCCCGCCACACCGGCCTCTGGGCCGACGACCTCAAGGGCGCGCAATACGAGCGCGGCCTCACGTTCGACCTGTCCAGCGTCGTGCGCAACATGGCCGGCCCGAGCAACCCCCATGCCCGCGTCGCCACCAGCGACCTCGCGGCCAAAGGCATCAGCGGCCAGTGGGACGACGTGCCGGGGCAAATGCCCGACGGCGCGGTCATCATCGCGGCCATCACCAGTTGCACCAACACCAGCAACCCGCGCAACGTGATTGCCGCCGGCCTGTTGGCACGCAACGCGAACAAGCTGGGGCTGGCGCGCAAGCCGTGGGTCAAATCCTCGTTGGCGCCGGGCTCGAAAACCGTGGCGATGTACCTGGAAGACGCCGGCCTGGACCATGAGTTGGAAAAACTCGGTTTTGGCGTGGTGGCGTTTGCCTGCACCACGTGCAACGGCATGTCCGGCGCACTCGACCCGGTGATCCAGCAAGAGATCATCGACCGCGACCTGTACGCCACTGCCGTGCTGTCGGGCAACCGCAACTTCGACGGGCGTATTCACCCGTACGCCAAGCAGGCCTTCCTCGCGTCGCCGCCGTTGGTGGTGGCGTATGCGATTGCCGGCACCATCCGCTTCGACATCGAAAAAGACGTGCTTGGCCTCGACGCCAGCGGTCAGGAAATCCGCCTGCAAGACATCTGGCCGAGCGACGAAGAAATCGACGCGGTGGTCAAGGCCTCGGTCAAGCCGGAGCAGTTCCGCAAGGTCTATATCCCGATGTTTGCGATCCACGAAGACACCGGCCCGAAAGTCGCGCCGCTGTACGACTGGCGCCCGCAAAGCACCTATATCCGCCGCCCGCCGTACTGGGAAGGCGCGCTGGCCGGGGCGCGTCCGCTCAAGGGCATGCGCCCGCTGGCGGTGCTGCCGGACAACATCACCACGGACCACCTGTCGCCGTCCAACGCGATCATGCTCGACAGCGCCGCCGGCGAATACCTGGCGAAAATGGGCTTGCCGGAAGTGGACTTCAACTCTTATGCGACGCACAGGGGCGACCATCTGACCGCGCAGCGCGCCACCTTTGCCAACCCGAAACTGTTCAACGAAATGGTGCAGGAAAACGGCAAGGTCAAGCAGGGTTCCTTGGCGCGGATCGAGCCTGAAGGCCAAGTCACGCGGATGTGGGAAGCCATCGAAACCTACATGGAGCGCAAGCAACCGCTGATTATCATTGCCGGCGCCGACTACGGCCAGGGCTCGTCCCGCGACTGGGCGGCCAAGGGCGTACGCCTGGCCGGGGTGGAAGCGATTGCCGCCGAAGGGTTCGAGCGCATCCACCGCACCAACCTGGTGGGCATGGGCGTGCTGCCCCTGGAGTTCCTGCCGGGCACCGACCGCCACACCTTGAACATCGACGGCAGCGAAACCTACGACGTGGTCGGCGCGCGCACCCCGCGTGCGACGCTGACCCTGGTGATTAACCGCAAGAATGGCGAACGTGTCGAAGTGCCGGTGACCTGCCGCCTGGACACCGCCGAAGAAGTGTCGATCTACGAGGCGGGCGGCGTGTTGCAGCGTTTTGCCCAGGACTTCCTGGAATCGGCGGCGACGGCCTGAGGGGTAACCATGGCACATGCAGCGCAAATCAAGATTCCCGCCACCTACATGCGTGGCGGCACCAGCAAGGGCGTGTTTTTCAGCCTCACCGACCTGCCGACAGCGGCGCAGGTGCCGGGGGCTGCACGGGATGCCCTGCTGCTGCGGGTGATCGGCAGCCCCGATCCCTACGACAAGCAGATCGACGGCATGGGCGGCGCCACGTCCAGCACCAGCAAGACGGTGATCCTGGCCAAAAGCACGCGCGCCGATCACGACGTGGACTACCTGTTCGGCCAGGTGTCCATCGACAAACCGTTTGTGGATTGGAGCGGCAACTGCGGCAACCTGTCGGCGGCGGTCGGTTCGTTTGCCGTCAGCGCGGGATTGATCGACCCCTCCCGCGTGCCCCACAACGGCGTGGCCGTGGTGCGCGTGTGGCAGGCCAATATCGGCAAGACCATCATCGCCCACGTGCCGATCACCGAGGGCGCGGTGCAGGAAACCGGCGACTTTGAGCTGGACGGCGTGACGTTCCCGGCCGCCGAAGTGCAGTTGGAATTCATGGACCCGGCGGCGGAAGAAGAGGGCGGCGGTGGTTCGATGTTCCCCACCGGCAACCTGGTGGATGACCTGGAAGTGCCGGGCGTCGGCACCTTCAAGGCGACGCTGATAAACGCCGGTATCCCGACGATTTTCATCAACGCCGAAGACCTCGGCTACACCGGCACCGAGCTGCAAGGTGCGATCAACAGCGACCCCAAGGCCCTGGCGATGTTCGAAACCGTGCGGGCCTACGGCGCGCTGCGCATGGGCTTGATTAAGCACCTGGACGAAGCCGCCCAGCGCCAGCACACGCCGAAGGTCGCGTTTGTCGCCAAGCCTGCGGACTACGTGGCCTCCAGCGGCAAGGCGATCAAGGCCGCCGATGTGGATTTGCTGGTGCGCGCGCTGTCCATGGGCAAGCTGCACCACGCGATGATGGGCACGGCAGCGGTGGCGATTGGCACGGCGGCGGCGATTTCCGGGACCTTGGTCAACCTGGCGGCCGGTGGTGTGGAGCGCAATGCGGTGCGCTTCGGGCATCCGTCCGGCACGTTGCGGGTGGGCGCCGAAGCCAGTGAAGTCAACGGGGAGTGGGTGGTGAAGAAGGCCATCATGAGCCGCAGTGCGCGGGTGTTGATGGAAGGCTTTGTGCGCATTCCCGGTGATGCGTTCTAAGCCCCAACACCAAACCCCAATGTGGGATAGGGCTTGTGTGGGAGCGGGCTTGCTCGCGAATGCGGTGTTTCAGTCGAGACATCTTTCACTGACCCACCGC
>NZ_JANLGL010000343.1:0-4042 GCF_024655625.1 Pseudomonas sp. 18.1.10 | reverse complement strand
TCAGAAACAGATGTGCTGGCTGACACACCGCTTTCGCGAGCAAGCCCGCTCCCACATTTTGATCACTTTTTGTCTGGGAATTCGGTGTGCAGCTTGTCTAGCAGAGCATCCTTGTCTTCCCACAGCTGGTTGATCCAACCCTGGAACGCCGTCCGGTACTCCCCATCCTGCTCATAATTCTTGCCAATGAACTCAGCCGGGATCTGCACCTCTTCAAACTGCACCACAACGTCCTGCACATTCCCGCACAACAAATCCCAGTAGCCCGGGCGCCCGGCCGGATAGTGAATGGTCACATTGACCAATGACTTCAACTGCTCACCCATCGCATCCAGCACAAACGCAATGCCACCGGCTTTAGGCTTGAGCAGATAACGGAACGGCGATTTCTGCTGCGCATGCTTGCCCGGGGTAAACCGTGTGCCTTCGGCAAAGTTGAAAATGCCCACCGGGTTGTCGCGAAACTTCGCACAGGTCTTGCGGGTGGTTTCCAGGTCCTTGCCTTTTTTCTCCGGGTGCTTTTCCAGGTACGCCTTGGTGTAGCGCTTCATGAACGGAAAGCCCAGGGCCCACCACGCCAAGCCAATCACCGGCACCCAGATCAGCTCCTGCTTGAGGAAGAACTTCAGCGGGCGAATCCGCCGGTTGAGCACGTACTGCAACACCATGATGTCGACCCAGCTCTGGTGGTTGCTGGTCACCAGGTACGAGTGCTGGTAGTCCAGGCCTTCCAGGCCCTTGATGTGCCAGCGTGTGCGGCGCACCAGGTTCATCCAGCCTTTGTTGTTGGTCACCCAGGCTTCGTGGGTGTGGTTCATCAGCCATTCACTGAAGCGCTTGGCGAACGGCAGCGCCTTGAACAGCGCGACGATAAACAGGAACGAACACAACAGGATCGTGTTCAGCGCCAGCAACAACGACGCGATCACCCCGCGCACGGCGGCAGGTAGAAAATCCAGCATTTAGATATCCATAGGTCGGTTGGCGGCTTGGATCGCAGTCAGTGCGATGGTGTACACGATGTCATCCACCTGGGCGCCGCGTGGCAGGTCGTTGACCGGTTTGCGCAGGCCCTGGAGCATCGGCCCCAGGCTGACGCAATCGGCGCTGCGTTGCACGGCCTTGTGGGTGGTGTTGCCGGTGTTCAGGTCCGGGAACACGAACACGGTGGCTTTGCCGGCGACCAGGCTGTTGGGCGCCAATTGGCGCGCTACGCTTTCGTTGGCGGCGGCGTCGTATTGCAGCGGGCCGTCGATCAGCAGCGAGCTTTGCTGTTCGTGGGCGAGCAGGGTGGCTTCGCGGACTTTCTCCACTTCTTCGCCGCTGGCCGAATCACCGCTGGAATAGCTAATCATCGCCACGCGCGGCGTGATGCCGAACGCGGCAGCCGAGTCGGCGCTTTGCAGGGCAATCTCCGCCAACTCGGCAGCGCTTGGGTGCGGGTTCATCACGCAGTCGCCGTACACCAGCACCTGCTCCGGGAAGAGCATGAAGAACACCGACGAGACCAAGGTGCAGCCCGGCGCCGTTTTAATAAGCTGCAGAGCCGGGCGGATGGTGTTGGCGGTGGAGTGAATGACGCCGGAAACCAGGCCGTCCACTTCATCCAGCGCCAGCATCATGGTGGCGATCACCACGGTGTCTTCCAGTTGCTGCTCGGCCATCGGCGCGTTGAGGCTTTTGCTCTTGCGCAGGGCCACCATCGGTTCGACATAGCGCTGGCGGATCAGGTCCGGGTCGAGAATCTCCAGGCCTTCGGGCAATTCGATGCCTTGGGCGCGGGCGACGGCTTCCACGTCCGCCGGTTTGGCCAGCAGCACGCAACGGGCGATCCCGCGCGCCTGGCAGATGGCGGCGGCTTGCACGGTCAGCGGCTCGCTGCCTTCTGGCAGGACGATGCGCTTGTTGGCCGCCTGGGCGCGCTGGATCAGCTGATAGCGGAACACCGCCGGCGACAGGCGCATCTCCCGTGGCGTGCCGCAGCGTTGGTGCAGCCAGCGCGCATCGAGGTGGCTGGCGACGAAGTCGGTGATGATCTCCGCGCGTTCGCGGTCATCGATGGGGATTTCCTTGTTGAGGCTGTTGAGCTGGTTGGCGGTGTCGTAGGAACCGGTACTCACCGACAACACCGGCAGCCCAGCCTGGAACGCGCCACGGCACAGGTCCATGATGCGCGGGTCGGGCAGGGTGTCGCTGGTCAGCAGCAGGCCGGCCAGGGGCACGCCGTTGATCGCGGCCAGGCTGACGGCGAGGATGATGTCGTCGCGGTCGCCGGGGGTGACCACCAGCACGCCGGGCTTGAGCAGCTCCACGGTGTTGCGCATGGTGCGCGCGCAAATGATGATCTTGGTCATGCGCCGGCTTTCGTAGTCGCCGGCGTTGAGGATCTGTGCGCCCATCAGGTCGGCTACGTCACGGGTGCGCGGGGCGTTGAGTTCCGGCTGATAGGGGATGCAGCCGAGCAGGCGGAAATCACCGCTGCGCAGCAGGGGCGAATGTTCCTTCAGGCGCGCGGAGAAGACCTCCATGCTTTCGTCGGTGCGCACCTTGTTGAGGATCACACCGAGCACTTTCGGGTCTTTCGGGCCGCCAAACAGCTGGGCCTGCAATTCCACGCGGCCGGAGAGTTCGGTGAGCACTTCGTTTTCCGGGGCGGAGACCAGGATCACTTCCGCGTCGAGGCTCTTGGCCAGGTGCAGGTTGACCCGGGCGGCGTAACTGGCGCTGCGGGTCGGCACCATGCCTTCGACGATCAGCACGTCCTTGCCCACGGCGGCCTGTTGATACAGGGTGATGATTTCTTCGAGCAGCTCATCGAGCTGGCCGTCGCCGAGCATGCGCTCCACATGGGCCAGGCCCAGGGGTTGTGGCGGCTTCAGGCCGTGGGTGCGCGCCACCAGCTCGGTGGAGCGTTCGGGGCCGGTGTCGCCGGGGTGCGGCTGGGCAATGGGCTTGAAGAACCCGACTTTCAGCCCGGCCCGTTCAAGGGTGCGCACCAGCCCAAGGCTGATGGAGGTCAGACCCACACCAAAATCGGTGGGCGCGATAAAAAAAGTCTGCATGCGAATTCTCTGGAGGTGCATGGCTTGGGTGACGCTCTATGGCTGGGCGTCTACCGCGAATCAGGCGCCAAGGTTATCGTTATTCGTGCGGTTGCGCACACCAGCCGCAGGCAAAGGGCTGGCCTATTTTTTTCTGGCGCTGTGCGGGGTCGAGCACCCAGGCGCGGGACTGCCATGGCGGCTGGTGGCGCAGGTGCTGGGTGTGGCCGCAGGAAAGCTCGGCAACCCAGTGCTGGTCGTCGTCCTGGTGAAAACCGGTGACCGTCGAGTCGCGTGTGCGACCCCGTCTGTCCGGGTTGTGTTCGCTTTCGGGCAAATCCTTGTTTAGACTTGTCCGTTCTTCATTCTTATGCAAAAGGTCTCGCCTCATGACGATCGCCGCTAACAAGGCTGTCTCCATCGACTATACCCTGACCAACGACGCTGGTGAGGTCATCGACAGCTCCGCCGGCGGCGCGCCGCTGGTCTACCTCCAAGGCGCAGGTAACATCATCCCAGGCCTGGAAAAGGCTCTGGAAGGCAAGAGCGTTGGTGATGAACTGACGGTTGCCGTAGAACCTGAAGATGCCTACGGCGAGTACTCGGCCGAACTGGTCAGCACCCTGAGCCGCAGCATGTTCGAAGGCGTTGACGAGCTGGAAGTGGGCATGCAGTTCCACGCTTCTGCGCCGGACGGCCAAATGCAGATCGTCACCATCCGTGACCTGGACGGCGACGACGTCACCGTTGACGGCAACCACCCGCTGGCAGGCCAGCGCCTGAACTTCCAAGTGAAGATCGTTGCCATCCGCGACGCTTCCCAGGAAGAAGTGGCCCACGGCCACGTTCACGGTGAAGGCGGTCACCAGCACTGATCGATGCATTGATCGGTTGCTAGCAAAAACGCCCCGACTGGTTCGGGGCGTTTTTTTTGTGCCCGTATTCCATGTGGGAGCGGGCTTGTGTGGGAGCGGGCTTGCTCGCGAATGCGGAGTGTCAGT
>NZ_JANLGL010000342.1:0-4104 GCF_024655625.1 Pseudomonas sp. 18.1.10 | reverse complement strand
TGTGTCAGTCACTGAATGAGTTGACTGACACACCGTATTCGCGAGCAAGCCCGCTCCCACACAAGCCCACTCCCACATTGGTTTGTGGTGATTTCTGATATCCGGCTTCACACCTTCCTACCGTGAATTCCCATCTCGCACCTGTTCCCCCGTGCTCTGTTGTCCCCCGCAAAAAACCTCGCTATAACGGTTAGTGGCATACCGCCACCCACAGGAAGTGAGCGTTGACATGGACCACGGAAGTTTCGTCATCAACAAGCTGTTCAAGCACTACAACGTTCACGTCGAGCAACTCGGCAACGATCCGCAAAAAAACACCGTGCTGATGGTCAATGGCGCGCTGTCCACCACCCGCTCATTCGCCCGCACCAGCAAGTGCCTGGCCGAGCATTTCAATGTGCTGCTCTTCGATTTGCCCTTCTCCGGCTATTCCCGCGAGCACAACGCCGACCTCGACCTGGTGACCAAGGACGACGAAGTGCAGATGCTGCGTGCCCTGGTGGAACGCTTCGAGGTCAACCACCTGGTGTCGGCCTCGTGGGGCGGCATCTCCACGCTGCTGACCCTGGCCCACAACCCGCCGTCGATCCAAAGCTCGGTGGTGATGGCCCTGGCGCCCAACCTCAACCAGGCCATGCTCGATTACGTGGAGCGCGTGCGGGTGCTGATCGAGGCGGATGACAAGTCGGCGGTTGGCGATTTGCTCAACGAGACGGTGGGCAAATACCTCTCGCCCCGGCTCAAGCGCAACAACCATCGGCACCTGTCGACCATGGCCACCACCGAATACCGCCAGGCGCGCTTTCATATCCATCAGGTGCTGGCCTTGGGCGATGGCAATTACCTGCCCGCGCTCAAGCAGATTGAAACACCGGTGCACTTTCTCAACGGCACGCTGGACGAATACACGCCGGCCGCCGAAGCCCAGTTGTTCAAGGAGTATGTGGGCCGCAGCAGCTTTGCCGTGGCCGAGCATACTGGCCACTTGCTCGACCTCGAATCCAGCGAAGCCGCCACGGCGGTGCACCGCGAACTGCTGGATTTCCTGGTGGGAAAACGCGCGACGGATGGCGCATAATCGCCGACACATAGCCTGCTAACAAAAAGGGTTTTCTATGCCGAATCGCGTCCCGCTCGATGCCACGACCGCCCGCTGGCTCCCCTGGGTGGTGGCGATTGCCTTCTTCATGCAGTCGCTGGACGGGACGATTCTGAACACCGCGTTACCGGCCATGGCCCGCGACCTCGCGGAAAACCCCCTGCGCATGCAAGGCGTGGTGATTGCCTACATGCTCACCGTGGCCTTGCTGATCCCTGCGTCGGGCTGGATCGCCGACCGCTTCGGCACCAAGAAAATCTTCTTTGGCGCGATCATGCTGTTCAGCATTGGTTCGCTGCTCTGCGCTTTGTCCAGCAGCCTGAGCATGCTGATCGGCGCGCGGGTGATCCAGGGCTTGGGCGGTGCGCTGATGCTGCCGGTCGGGCGGCTGGTGGTACTGCGTGCTTACCCGCGTTCCGAGCTGGTGCGGATCATGGGCTTCATCACCATCCCCGGCCTGCTCGGCCCCTTGCTCGGCCCGACCATGGGCGGTTGGATGGTGCAATACCTGACGTGGCACTGGATCTTTTTGATCAACCTGCCGGTGGGCATGATCGGCTGCTACGCCGTGTGGAAATTCATCCCCGATCTGCGCGGCAGCGAGCGCACGCGATTCGACGGGATCGGCTTCCTGCTGTTTGGCGCGGCGATGGTGCTGATAACCATCGCCATGGAAGGCCTGGGGGAACTGCACCTGCCGCACCTGCGGGTGATGTTGCTGCTGTTCGGCGGGCTGGCGTGCCTGGCGGCGTACTGGCTGCGCGCCGGGCATATCGATAACCCGCTGTTTTCGCCGGTGCTGTTCAAGACCCGCACCTTTGCCGTGGGCATCCTTGGCAACCTGTTCGCACGACTGGGCAGCGGCGCGTTGCCGTTCCTGGTGCCGCTGCTGTTGCAGGTGGCGCTGGGTTACTCACCGTCGGAAGCGGGGATGAGCATGCTGCCGCTGGCGGCGGCGGCAATGTTTGCCAAGTCCATTGCGCGGCCGTTGATCGAGCGTTTGGGCTATCGCATCGTGCTGACCGGCAACACCCTGGCGCTGGGCATCATGCTGGCGAGCATGGGCCTGGTCACGGAACACACGCCCTACCCGCTGCTGCTGGGCATGTTGGCGGTGCTGGGGGCGATCAACTCGCTGCAATTCACCGCGATGAACACCGTGACCCTGATCGACCTCGACGACGCCCAGGCCAGCAGCGGCAACAGTCTGCTGTCGGTGGTGGCGCAATTGTCCCTGAGCCTCGGCGTGGCGTGTGCCGGTGCGTTGCTCGGCGGGTTCACCGCTGAAACGGGGAACGACGGCGTGGAAAGCGTACTCGGCGCCTTCCAGCTAACCTTCCTTACTGTGGGCATCATGGCGATGCTGGCGGCGGCGATCTTCCTGCAATTGTCGCCAAAAGACGGCAAACGGCAGGCCAGCCCGGAGCAGCACATCGAGCATTAAGCGGCTTCTCGTCTAGAACTTGCGGGGAAAATCCCACAGGGCTGGTACACTGCGCGACATTTTGTTTTTGCAGAGCCAGCCCCGTGACCACCATCGCCACCGCTTTTAATACTTTGCCGCTGTCCGCCGCCATGTTGGCTAACCTCGACTCGCTGGGTTATGTCGAGATGACGCAGATCCAGGCGCAAAGCTTGCCGGTGATCCTCAAGGGGCTGGACCTGATCGCCCAGGCCAAGACCGGCAGCGGCAAGACCGCCGCCTTCGGCATCGGCCTGTTGAACCCGATCAACCCACGCTACTTCGGCTGCCAGGCCCTGGTGATGTGCCCGACCCGTGAGCTGGCCGACCAGGTCGCCAAGGAAATCCGCCGCCTGGCCCGTGCCGAAGACAACATCAAGGTCCTGACCCTGTGCGGCGGCGTGTCCCTCGGCCCGCAGATCGCCTCGCTGGAACACGGCGCCCACGTTATCGTCGGCACGCCGGGCCGCATCCAGCAGCATCTGCGCAAAGGCTCGCTGGTACTGGACGGCTTGAACACGCTGATCCTCGACGAAGCCGACCGCATGCTCGACATGGGCTTCTACGACGCCATCGAAGACATCATCAGCAAGACCCCGCCACGCCGCCAGACCCTGCTGTTCTCGGCCACCTACCCGGTGAGCATCAAGCAGCTGGCCTCCAAGTTCATGCGCGCGCCGCAGCAAGTGAAGGCCGAGGCGTTCCACTCCGACGACCAGATCGAACAGCGTTTCTACGAGATCTCGCCGGAAGAGCGCATGGACGCCGTGACTAAAGTCCTGGCGCACTTCCGCCCGGCGTCGTGCGTGGCGTTCTGCTTTACCAAGCAGCAAGTGCAGGAAACCGTGGATCACCTGACGGCCAAGGGCATTTCCGCCGTGGGCCTGCATGGCGACCTGGAACAGCGCGACCGTGACCAGGTCCTGGCGATGTTCGCCAACCGCAGCACCTCGGTGCTGGTTGCCACGGACGTAGCCGCCCGTGGCCTGGACATTGACGCGCTGGACATGGTGATCAACGTCGAACTGGCCCGTGACTCGGAAATCCACATCCACCGCGTCGGCCGTACCGGCCGTGCCGGTGAGACCGGCATCGCCATCAGCCTGGTTGCCCCGTCCGAAGCCCACCGCGCCCAGGCCATTGAGCAACTGCAGAAGTCGCCGCTGAACTGGGACCAACTGGACAACCTCAAGCCGCAAAGCGGTGGTCCGTTGCTGCCGGTGATGAGCACCCTGTGCATTGCTGCCGGGCGTAAAGACAAGGTGCGTCCGGGTGACATCCTCGGTGCATTGACCGGTGAAGCCGGGATTCCGGGGGCGCAAGTGGGCAAGATTGCGATTTTTGACTTCCAGGCGTTTGTGGCGGTTGAGCGTGGCATCGCCAAGCAGGCGTTGCAGCGTTTGAATGACGGCAAGATCAAGGGCCGTTCGTTGCGCGTGCGGATCCTGTAACGCTCTCAAGCCATACAGAGATCAAAATGTGGGAGCGGGCTTGCTCGCGAATGCAGTGGATCAGCCAATGAATCTGTTGACTGACACACCGC
>NZ_JANLGL010000341.1:0-4124 GCF_024655625.1 Pseudomonas sp. 18.1.10 | reverse complement strand
GCGGTGTGTCAGCCAATACATCTGGCGACTGGTACACCGCTTTCGCGAGCAAGCCCGCTCCCACACAAGCCCGCTCCCACAGGGGAATGTGGTGGGGTTAAAACCCGCGATGTTTCTTCAGGTGTTCGGTGATTTTTGCCGCAGGGACTTTCTGCAAGCTACACAGCAAGTCATGGGACAGTTCGCGCAAACCATACGTACCGCGCAATTCCTGAGCCAAATGCGCCGTCAGGTTCGCCGCCATCTCCGCATCCGCCATCGCCCGGTGAGCCTTGCCGGTGTGGGGCAATTGGGCAAATGTATTCAACGTGCCGAGTTTGTGATTCGGCGCCGCAGGCATCAACCGCCGCGCCAACAGCAGCGAACAGGCAAACTTTTGCAAGCGCGTGCGGCGGATCAGGCCCAGCTCGAAATCCCAGAACTTCTGGTCAAACGCGGCATTGTGCGCCAGCAACGGCGTAGTCCCGACAAACTCGTTGACCTCGTTCATCACCCGCTCCGCCGGCGGTGCGCTGCGCAGCATGGCGTTGCTGATGCCGGTGAGTTGTTCGATGAACGCGGGCACGTGCACGCCGGTTTTCATCAGGCTCTGGTAGCGGTCCACGATCTGGCCACGCTCGAGGATGACCACGGCGATTTCCGTGGCGCGGCACTGGCTGCTGGGGCTGATGCCGGTGGTTTCAAAGTCGATGACCGCTATACGTTCCAAACCTGTTCCAACTCCGTCTAAGCATTTATTTGAGCAGCAACGCGCCTTCGATCGGCACGTAGCGGCTGGCAGCGCGTATCAGCGAATTGGCCGTCAGCCCCGGTACGCCGTAGGCCACGGCTTCAACGCCATGCTTGTGGATGATGCGTTCGAGCAGCATGTCGAAATCACCGTCGCCGGAGGCCAGGACGATTTCGTCGACGTGGTCGGCGGCGTCCATGATGTCGAGGGTGATACCCACGTCCCAGTCGCCCTTGGCCGAGCCGTCGCTGCGCTGGATGTACGGCTTGAGTTTTACCGTGAAGCCCAGGTTGCGCAGGATCTGCTGGAATTGCTGCTGCTTGCTGTCGCCCCGGTCGATGGCATAGGCGTACGCCTCGACGATCTGCCCGCGCGAGCTGATGTCAGCCCACAGGGCGGCGTAGTTGAAGTGGCAGCCATACGCTTGGCGCACGGTGTAGTAGAGGTTTTGTACATCGGCGAACACTGCAATTTTCTTCACCGCACTTCCCCATGACAGCCACTTGGATGCCGGGCGCGCACGCCCGCAAAGGCGCCAGTATGCCAGCCATGGGGGCGTTTCCGAGAAAAATCAGCCCGACGCGACGAAGCGCGCCGGGCTTGGGAGGGTCAGACGAAGGAATCGTCGTCGCCATCGGTGAATGAATCGTCGGAATAATCGCTATCAGCGAAGCTGTCCGAGTTGTTGCTGCCCCAGGTGTCGTTGCCGGCAAACTTCTGGTCGTCGTTGCCCCAGCCGCCTTGATCGCTGGCCGGTGCCGGTTGTTCGATGATTTCTTCCACCACCTGCGGCTGCTGGTTGTGATGGAACAGGCTGCTGATGCCTTCGGCCAGCAACACGCCACCGGCCACACCGGCCGCGGTTTTCATCGCGCCGCCGAGGAAGCCGCTGCCCACCGGCGCGGCGGCCGGAGGCTGTTGATAACTTTGCTGCGGCGCCGGCGGCTGGCTGAATGACGGCCGCGTCGGCTCACGCCAGCCACCCGACGCTGGCGCCGCGCTCTGGGCCGGTTGCGGTTCACGGGAACCGCCGCCGCCAAAAATGCTCGACAGGAAACCACCGCTGCTCGGCGCTGCGGCGGGTGCCGCTTGGGCTTTGGCGCGCTGTAACTCTTCCTGCAACTGCTGGATCTGCTGCGCCTGCTGCTTGTTCTGCGCGTCGAGGCTCTTGAGTGCATGTTCCTGCACCAGGATCGACTGGGTCATGTAGTACCCGGCCGCCGGTTGGCGCGTCATGTGCTCCTTGATCCGCGCTTCGGCCAGGGCGTCGCGGGGGGCTGAGTCCGTTTCGGCTTGTTGCAGCCGTGAAAACAGTCCATCGATCAGGGTTTGCTCTTCGCTGTTCATGGCGACCTCGTTAGATTGCCGGTAAAAATCGTGGCCTCGCCTGACGTCAGGCTGAGTGCGATCTAGTTATGGGGGTGTTACCAGTTGTTTCAATGGTCTTTACGCAAGGTTTACGTTTGCGTGCCAAAGCTCACGATCGGTTAAAGTGTTGCCCTTGCTTTCAGGCCTGCGAAGAACTTGATGAATCCGTTAGACGTGCTGCGCGACTCCTTTCGTTTCACCCTCGGCAACCTCGGCGCCATCGTCCAGTTGTGCCTGCCGTTGGTGATCCTCGAAGCCCTGCTGCAACAGGTACTCGACCACACGCTGGGCGCGGATGCGTTCCCTGGCTACAGCGTGGTAGTGGGGTTGCTGGTGTACCCGCTGTACACCGGCGCCCTGATCCTGTTTCTCGACGCCCGCACCCGTGGCGAGTCGCCGCGCACCAAGGATGTATGGGCCATGGCTCTGACCCTGTGGCCGCGCTTTGCCCTGCTGACGGCCATGAGCACGCTGTTGATCCTGCTGGGGCTGTCGCTGTATTTCCTGCCGGGGCTATGGTTGATGGTGGTGCTGGCGTTTGCCGAATACCTGCTGGTGCTGCGCGGCATGTCGGCGCTGGAGGCAATGAAGGAAAGCTTGCGCCTGACCCGTGGGCATTTCTGGCGCATCCTCGTGTGCCTGCTGTGCGTGATGACGCCACTGTGGCTGCTCAAGGGCGCCAGTGTCGCGGCCTACCCAACGCCCGCGCCGCTGCTGGGGTTGGTGATGGACAGCGCCCACAGCTTCCTGCAACTGTTTACCAGCGTGGTGCTGTTCCGTTTATTCATGCTGATCGGTGGCGACGCCGACGCGCGGTGATATGCTCCGTGCCATCTCTGAAACGCCATAAGCCGAGCCGATGACCCGTTTATTGCGCATCACCCTCTTGGGCCTGCTAATCAGCGCAGGCCTGCTCGCTGCCCTGATCTACAGCCTGACCTGGCGCCCCGAGCTCAAGGAAACCCTGCCCGTCAGCTGCGTCGCACCGCGTGCACCGACCCTGTTGCCGGGGCAGGCGCTCAAGGTGATGACCTGGAACGTGCAGTACCTGGCCGGCAAGAACTACGTCTTCTGGTACGACACCGCCGACGGCAGCGGCCCCGACGAACGTCCCACCGTCGAAGACATGGCGTTCAGCCTCGACGAAGTGGCCCGGGTGATCCGCGACGAACAACCCGACATCCTGCTGTTGCAGGAACTCGACGAAAACGCCAAACCCTCCCACTATCAGGACCAGCTTGCCTTGTTGCAAGAACGCCTGGTCGATCTCTACCCGTGCAGCGCCCAGGCCTTCGACTGGAAAGCCGACTTCGTCCCCGACCGGCACATCTTCGGCAGCGTCGGCCGCAAGCTGGCGACCCTCAGCCGCTACCAGATCGAACACGCCGAACGCCTGCAATTGCCTGCGCCCGAGGCCAATATCCTCAGCCGCCAGTTCCAACCCAAGCCGGCCCTGTTGCTGACGTACCTGCCACTGAGCGACGGCGGCCAACTGGCCGTGCTCAACACCCGCCTGGACGGCAACGCACCTGGGCGCAGTGCGGTGCAGGCGCAAGTGCAAGCCACGCTCAAGCTGCTGGATAAATTCGAAGGCCGGGGCACGCCCTGGTTGATCGGCGGGGATTTCAACCTACTGCCGCTGGGGCAATTCCTACGCCTGGACGCGGCTAAACGCGGGCAGTATTCGCCAGACAGCGAGCTGCATCTGCTGTGGGATAAATACCCGATGATCCCGAGCAACAGCCAATCCAGCGGCATTGATCGGGAGAAATGGCTGACGAATTTTCCGAATGATCCGAGCATCGATGGCCCGGATCGCACGCTGGACTACCTGTTCTACAGCCCGCGTATCAAACGGGTGGAAACCAGGGTGCGGCAGGACGATACGTTGCGCATCTCCAACCATTTGCCGGTGATTGCGCGGTTCCTGTTGCCCGCTGCGCAATAACTAACACCACAAAATCCATGTGAAGCGGGCTTGTGTGGGAGCGGGCTTGCTCGCGAAGACGGAGTGTCAGTCAACAGA
>NZ_JANLGL010000340.1:0-4135 GCF_024655625.1 Pseudomonas sp. 18.1.10 | reverse complement strand
GGCCGATCAGCTTCTTGATGGTTTCCGGGGTGGCAGCCACCCGCGTTTCACCGGTCTGGGTTTCGAGAGGAACACCAATGTGCACGTCAAATCTCCTGCATGATCTTTTTGCTTTTGATCTTTTTGTAAAAAGGCCAGTGCACCGTGAGTGGCGCATCTGGGGCGGCCGATCAGCACGATCCCGCTGAAATGACAGCGGGGCGCGGCATTTTGCAGGCGAACTTTACGGCCTTCAAGGGATTATGACGGGTGACGAAAAATTAACTACAAGTCACCCTGTGACTGATTGTCGCAACACTTCGAAATAACCTCTTCAAATACATGGGTTTAAAGGGCTGCAGGCATTTCTCAGGTGTTTTTCCATTGCTGGTGTGAATAGTCGCGCATTGACCTGTAAGTGTCGCTGAAGGCCATGAGAATCATGGCTTTGCGCCGTATTTTGCGCCGACAAGTACAGTCTGCTTAATTGCGACATATACGTATATCTGTAGGATCTGAATTTATCTGACTACAGAGTCAACAAGGCAGTTTCGGCCATTAAATGCTGGGGCTATAGCGCTGTGACTGATCGATCAGCCAGTCCCTGAACGCGTGCAGCGAGGCGGATTCGACTTTTCTGTCAGGAATCATCAGGTAATAGGCCTTCGCGCTGGTCAGGACGTCGGGGCTTGCGATCACCAGCCGCTGCTCATCCAGCTCGCGTTGAATAAGGAACGGTGGGATCAGTGCTATGCCCATGTCATGCATGGCCGCTTGGGACAACATCGAGAATAGCTCGTAGCGTGGGCCTGTCATGTCGCGGGGCACGTTCAATTGCTGGGCGTCGAACCACTGGCGCCACGCGTAGGGTCGGGTGGTCTGCTGCAGTAATGGCAGCTGCGCGATCTCCTGGGGGGAGAATTGCGTGCGGTTGCCCAGGAGGTGTGGGCTGCACACCGGGACTGGGTTTTCTCCCATCAGTCGGTGGGATTCTGTACCGGACCAATCGGCATCACCGAAGTAGATCGCGGCGTCGAAGTCGGTGTCGGCAAACAGGAACGGGCGCGTGCGGTTGGTGAGGTTGACCGTGACTTCCGGGTGCTGGCGTTGAAAATCCTTGAGGCGGGGGATCAGCCATTGGGTGCCGAATGTCGGGACCACGGCCAACTCGATGACGTTGGCACCCTGCTGCCCCATCACGGACAAGGTGTCGCGCTCCACGGCATCGAGTTGGGTGGCCACGCGGCGGCTGTAGGACAGCCCTGCCTCTGTCAGCTTTACCCCGCGCCGTGAGCGTCGAAACAGCTCGACACTTAAAAACTCCTCAAGGCTGGCGATTTGTCGGCAGATGGCGCCCTGGGTGATCGAAAGTTCGTGCGCCGCCTTGGTAAAGCTCTCGTGGCGGGCTGCCGCTTCAAAACTGACAAGGGCGGTGGTGCTGGGAATTTTTCTGCGCATGTACCTTGCCCTCACTCGTGAATCGTATAGATAGCGTTTTTTAGGGTTACGGAGTGAGAAATTAGCACAAGCCTATGCGGAAACCTCGTTTGCCCTCCCCGCTCCCTCGGCCTAGGCTCCATGCACGACTTCTGATTTATCTTTGCGAGGACTTATTCATGGCTGGCAAGGCAAGCTTCAACTGGATCGATCCACTGTTGCTGGATCAACAGCTCACCGAAGAAGAGCGCATGGTGCGCGACAGCGCTGAGCAATTCGCTCAGGACAAGCTGGCGCCACGGGTGCTTGAAGCCTTCCGCCATGAAAAGACCGACCCGGCGATCTTTCGCGAGATGGGCGAGACCGGCTTGCTGGGGGCGATGATTCCCGAGCAGTACGGTGGCAGTGGCTTGAACTACGTCTGCTATGGGTTGATTGCGCGTGAAGTGGAGCGTGTCGACTCTGGGTACCGCTCGATGATGAGCGTGCAGTCTTCGTTGGTGATGGTGCCGATCAATGAGTTTGGCACCGAGGCCCAGAAGCAAAAGTATCTGCCGAAGTTGGCCTCGGGTGAGTGGATCGGCTGTTTCGGTCTGACGGAGCCGGATCACGGTTCCGACCCGGGCGCGATGATTACTCGTGCACGTAAGGTGGACGGCGGCTACAGCCTGACGGGCGCCAAGATGTGGATCACCAACAGCCCGATTGCCGATGTGTTTGTCGTCTGGGCCAAGGATGATGCAGGGGATATCCGTGGGTTTGTCCTGGAGAAAGGCTGGAAAGGCCTGAGCGCACCGGCGATTCACGGCAAGGTAGGCCTGCGTGCATCGATCACCGGTGAAATCGTCATGGATAACGTGTTTGTGCCGGACGAGAACATCTTCCCGGATGTCCGTGGCTTGAAGGGGCCGTTCACCTGCCTTAACTCCGCGCGTTACGGCATCTCTTGGGGCGCTTTGGGCGCTGCCGAGTTTTGTTGGCACACCGCTCGCCAATACACCCTTGATCGCCAGCAGTTTGGCCGACCATTGGCGGCGACCCAGTTGATTCAGAAGAAGCTGGCCGATATGCAGACCGAGATCACCTTGGCGTTGCAAGGCTGCCTGCGGTTGGGGCGTATGAAGGATGAAGGGACGGCGGCGGTTGAAATTACTTCGATCATGAAGCGCAACTCCTGCGGCAAGTCCTTGGATATCGCACGTATGGCGCGGGACATGTTGGGCGGCAACGGTATCTCCGACGAGTTTGGCGTGGCCCGTCACCTGGTCAACCTGGAAGTGGTCAACACCTATGAAGGCACCCACGACGTGCACGCGCTGATCCTGGGGCGTGCACAAACCGGACTTCAGGCGTTCTATTAATAGGAGCACGGCATGGGCGCGCTTTCACATCTGCGGGTACTGGATTTATCGCGAGTGCTGGCGGGGCCTTGGTCCGGGCAGATTCTTGCGGACCTTGGGGCTGAGGTCATCAAGGTCGAGCGGCCGGGCAGTGGTGATGACACCCGGGCATGGGGGCCGCCCTTCCTTAAGGATGCTTTTGGCGAGAACACCAGTGAGGCGGCGTATTACTTGTCGGCCAACCGCAATAAAGAGTCGGTGACCATCGACTTCACGCGGCCGGAGGGGCAGAAGCTGGTGCGTGACCTGGCGGCCAAGTCCGACATTCTGATCGAGAACTTCAAGGTTGGCGGTTTGGCGGCGTATGGGTTGGACTATGAGTCGCTCAAGGAGATCAATCCTGAGTTGATCTATTGCTCGATCACCGGCTTTGGCCAGACAGGGCCTTATGCCGGGCGTGCGGGCTACGACTTCATGATCCAGGGCTTGGGTGGGCTCATGAGCCTGACCGGGCGACCCGAGGGTGATGAGGGCGCTGGGCCGGTCAAGGTCGGCGTGGCGTTGACGGATATTCTTACGGGGCTCTACTCGACTGTCGCGATCCTGGCAGCGCTGGCGCATCGAGATCATGACGGCGGTGGGCAGCATATTGATATGGCGCTGCTGGATGTGCAGGTGGCGTGCCTGGCTAATCAGGCGATGAATTACCTGACGACGGGCGTATCGCCGAAGCGTTTGGGCAATGCACATCCGAATATCGTGCCGTATCAGGACTTTCCTACGGCGGATGGCGATTTCATCCTGACCGTTGGGAATGACGGGCAATTCCGCAAGTTTGCCGAAGTGGCTGGGCAGCCGCAGTGGGCGGATGATCCGCGCTTCTCTACTAATAGCGTGCGGGTGGCCAATCGTGCGGAGCTGATCCCGTTGATTCGCCAGGCGACGGTCTTCAAGACGACGGCTGAATGGGTGGCGCAGTTGGAGCAGGTTGGTGTGCCGTGTGGGCCGATCAATGATCTGGCGCAGGTGTTTGCCGATCCGCAGGTCAAGGCGCGTGGCTTGGCGATGGCATTGCCCCATGCGCTGGCGGGGATGGTGCCTCAGGTGGCCAGCCCTATACGACTGTCCAAGACGCCGGTGGAGTATCGCAGTGCGCCTCCACTGTTGGGAGAGCATACGGCGCTGGTGTTGCGTGAGGTGCTGGGGTTGGGGGAATCGAATGTGGCCGCTTTGAGGGCGTCGGGAGTTATCTGACGCTTCTCTTCTATATAGATAGGCGGATTCCGGGTGGTGCTTTGGTGGTTTTTTAATCAATTTAAGCTAATTGATAGAAAAACCAAATTAACGGTTGACGGCAGATTTCAGATGTCTATAATTCG
>NZ_JANLGL010000033.1:0-42000 GCF_024655625.1 Pseudomonas sp. 18.1.10 | reverse complement strand
TACCGGCCTGTCACGCCGGGGGTCGCGGGTTCGAGTCCCGTCCGCTGCGCCATATCTGCTCCAGGGCCCACTGAACGCCTTGAAGCACAAAGAAAGCCTTTGGCTGCTTTGATCCGATAGCAAAGACCCTGGTCGAAAGACCGGGGTTTTTTGTGTTTGCGATTTTGTTTTATGTGGGAGCGGCGGTGCGACGATTCGACTTGCTCGCGAATGCAGTGTGTCAGTCACCAAATTTATTGACTGATCCACCGCTTTCGCGAGCAAGCCCGCTCCCACACAAGCCCGCTCCCGCAGTTGGATTGTGGTCAGAACCCTAGCTTGTCTCGCAGCCCGTAATACCAAGCCCCCAGCGCCGCAAACGGCGTACGCAACAATTGCCCGCCCGGGAACGGATAGTGCGGCAGGTCGGCAAACGCGTCAAAACGCTCTGCCTGGCCTCGCAGCGCTTCAGCCAGCACCTTGCCCGCCAAGTGCGTGTACGTCACGCCATGGCCGCTACAGCCCTGGGAGTAATAGATGTTGTCGCCCAGCCGGCCTACCTGCGGCAGGCGCGACAGGGTCAGCAGGAAATTGCCGGTCCAGGCGTAGTCGATCTTCACGTCCTTGAGTTGCGGGAATGCCTTGAGCATTTTCGGGCGGATGATTGCTTCGATGTTCGCCGGGTCGCGTGCGCCATACACCACGCCGCCGCCGAAGATCAGGCGTTTGTCGCTGGTAAGACGGTAGTAGTCGAGCAGGTAGTTGCAGTCTTCGACGCAGTAATCCTGTGGCAGCAAGGTCTTCGCCAGCTCGTCGCCCAGTGGTGCCGTGGTGATGACCTGGGTGCCGCATGGCATCGACTTGGCCGCTAGCTCCGGCACCAGGTTCCCCAGGTAGGCGTTGCCCGCGACAATGATGAACTTGGCCCTGACCTTGCCCTCAGCGGTGTGCACCACCGGATTGGCGCCACGCTCGATACGCAACGCCGCCGATTGTTCGTAGATCGTGCCACCCAGGGACTCCACTGCCGCCGCTTCACCCAGGGCCAGGTTGAGTGGGTGGATGTGACCGCCGCTCATGTCCAGCAGGCCGCCCACATAGTTGTCACACGCCACGACTTCGCGGATGCGGCGCTCGTCCAGCAGTTCCAGCTGGGTATGGCCGTAGCGCTCCCACAGGCGCTTCTGCGACTCCAGGTGGCCCATGTGCTTGCTGTTGAGGGCGGCGAACACACCGCCGTCCTTCAGGTCGCACTGGATCTGATATTTGGCAACCCGCTCGCGGATGATCCGGCCGCCCTCAAACGCCATCTGCCCGAGCAGTTGCGCCTGCTGGGGGCCGACGCTGCGCTCGATGACATCAATATCTCGGCTATAGCTGTTGACGATCTGCCCACCGTTACGGCCTGACGCGCCAAACCCTACCTTGGCGGCTTCCAGCACCGTTACGCGAAAACCGTTCTCCAGCAGGAACAGCGCGCTGGAGAGGCCGGTGTAGCCGGCGCCAATTACGCACACATCGGTTTCGACATCACCTTGCAGCACCGGGCGGGGCGGGACCGCATTCGCGGACGCGGCGTAATACGACTGGGGGTAGGGGGTGTTCGCCATCCTGGAACCTCTGTTTTATATTTTTTACGAGTGCCCCGATCCTACCTGAGTTGAAAATTGCCTGCCAGCCACCCGAAAACCACGGGTATCCCCAGCTCAAATAAATAATTCGCATATTCATAGGGTTAGCTGCAAAAAAGATGTTGACACCCCTCCGGAATTCCGTAGAATGCCGCCTCACAGCAGGCACGTAGCTCAGTTGGTTAGAGCACCACCTTGACATGGTGGGGGTCGTTGGTTCGAGTCCAATCGCGCCTACCAAACAAAATCCGCTCTGCTGGGCGGTCTAGAAAGGCTCACCGAAAGGTGGGCCTTTTTTTGTTGTTTGGATTTACAAGTGGCCGCAGCCTGGCACCAGGCGTTGTGCGTGCGAATCCACTGGTCAGGCTGGATCTCGCGCAATAGTGCTTCTCGCAAGGCCAACCGCCGCAGTAATGGCTGCCCGTGCTTGTGGGCTGTTTTTCCAGCAGGTCGAACCTACTGCGGCTGAGGCTTGCGCCAGAATCTCACTGACATTCGATTCTCCGAGCTTGGCCAGGGATTCGATGCCCATCTGTTCAAGTCGAGCAATCACGGACGGCCCTACGCCCTTGAGCGCTAGCAGCAGAAATCTTTCTTCCGGTGAAAACGGCATCCACAAAATCCTTTTTGGGCGTTGGGGAAATCCTGGGCAAACGGGGGTGGAGTCACAACGACTCATGCGGTGAACCTATATAGCGTGGGCGTTTTGACCAATCAGCAAAAAAGCTGAGCCACCGATAGCAGGCAGATGATCTGTACAACCATCTGGCAGCGAATCTCACCATTTGTTGTCGCCATGCCCATTTGTCCGGCGTACATAGTGGACTACCTCTTTGTCAGCGAAGCGATGCACATCAACGCGCTATCGCACAAATCAGTATAGGTGCTGTGTGAGATTCTTCATTGCTGAACCGACCAGGCGCGACGAGTAGCCTCTGGGCCAACCAAGCGGTTGGCCCTTTTTTCATTGATGAAGCCATACTGGGCGACGTTTTCGTCTCATGCAGGAGGTCGTAATGGAATTGGCAATGGAAGTGTCGTTCAACGTATCCGAACAGGAGCGCGAGGCCATCCTTACGCCGCTGCGCGCTTACAACCTCAGTATTACCGGGAAAATGCCTTTCGAAACCGTCGGGATTTTACTGCGTGACCCAGACAACCAGGAGGTTGTTGGGGGGCTTTGCGGGAAAATTTCCTACGGCTGGCTGTTCGTTGAGTTGCTGAGCGTCCCGGATCAGATGCGCACCCAAGGCACGGGCACGCGGTTGATGCGTACCGCTGAGGACTTGGCGCGCCAAAGAGGTTGTGTCGGGATCTGGCTGGATACGTTCAGCTTTCAGGCGCCCGAGTTTTATCGAAAACTCGGTTTCAGCGAGTTCGGTCACGTTGCCGACTATCCGCCGGGTCATCAGCGCTTCTTTTTCCAGAAGCGTTTCGCGTAGAAACCTGGGCGCTGATGACCGCCAGCCGGCTTCAGCGCAGCCTCCAATCACTCACAAAATTTATTGGTTTGCAGCAACAATTTTTCTTGTTGGACACCTCCCGCCCCAGGCAGCAAAGTTGCCGCCACTGACGCTCGACCTTCCGGGTCAACAATAAAAAACCGAGCCGACTGCACGCCACTTCTTGCTGTGAACCCTTTGTTCACATCCTGCTGTAATGGCGCCGCAGCGCGCATTTAAGGACTTCACCGTCATGCAAACTGTTGTGAACCTATGGCCGTTGATCGGCGTACTTGTCATCGTGGTTGGCTTTGTCTTGCGCTTCAATCCGTTGCTGGTGGTCACCGCTGCCGCCATCGCCACCGGGCTTGCTGCCCATTTCCCCTTGGAAAAAATCCTCGCCACCATGGGTGATGGTTTCCTTCAGACTCGCGCCCTGCAATTGATCCTTTTGTTGCCCCTGGCGGTCATTGGCTTGCTGGAGCGCCATGGTTTGCGCCTGCATGCGCAGAACTGGATTGCACGGTTTGAACGAGCGACGGTGGGGCGCCTGTTGATCATCTATCTGTTTGTGCGTGAATCCACGGCGGCCATGGGCTTGACCAGCCTGGGCGGGCATCCGCAGATGGTGCGTCCGCTGTTGGCGCCGATGGCCGAAGGTGCGGCGGAAAAGCGCTACGGCAAGTTACCGGACAAGGTGCGGCACAAGGTGTTGGCGATGTGTGCGGCGACTGACAACGTGGGGTTGTTTTTTGGTGAGGATATTTTTGTCGCGTTTGGCGCGATTGCACTGATGCACACCTTCCTGCTCGGCTCGGGCATTGATGTGGAGCCACTGCACATTGCGGTGTGGGGCATCCCCACGGCGATCTGCGCCTTTATCATCCATGCGATCCGCTTGCATCGGTTTGACCGCAGGCTCACCCGCGAGCTGACGCCGACCGCTACGTCTGTGGAGGCCGCGCAATGATTATCTCCATCCAATATCTGTACTGGTTGGCCGGTGTATTGCTGCTAATCACCGCAGGCATGATCGTGTTGGATCGCAGTCATCCCAAACGGTGGTCCAGCGCGCTGTTCTGGCTGTTGTTTGCCATCCCGTTTCTGGTTGGAGAGCGCTTGCCGTCGGTGGTTATCGGTGCAGGGGTCGTCGTGATGGCATTGATCGCCGGGATGGGCGGTGTTGGCCGTGGCCAACATGCCGAACTGCATGACAAGGCCTCCCGCGCCAGCGCCGGTCGCTTGGGGCATAAGCTGTTTATCCCTGCGCTGGCCATTCCCCTGACTACGGTGATTGGCTCGGTATTGCTCAAGCACACCGAGATCGGCGGCGTACCGCTGCTGGACCCGAAAAACACCACCTTTGTGTCTCTCGGTATCGGCTGCCTGATCGCCCTCGGCCTGGCTTGTTGGTTGACTCGCGATACGCCGGTGCAAGCCCTGCGCGAATCCCGGCGCCTCACAGAAGCCCTGGGCTGGGCCATGGTGCTGCCGCAAATGTTGGCGATGCTTGGGTTGTTGTTCAATGAAGCGGGGGTCGGTACGGCCGTTGCCCATGTCACCACCACCTATATCAATCTGGATTACAAATTGGTGGCGGTCATGGTCTATGTGTTGGGCATGGCGTTGTTCACGGTGATCATGGGCAACGGTTTTGCGGCCTTTCCGGTGATGACCGGCGGTGTCGGCGTGCCGGTGCTGGTGGGGATCTACGGTGGCAACCCGGCGGTGATGGCGGCCATTGGCATGTTCTCCGGCTACTGCGGCACGTTGATGACGCCGATGGCGGCCAACTTCAATATCGTACCGGCAGCGCTGCTTGAGCTACCGGACAAGAACGCGGTAATCAAGGCGCAGTTGCCTACGGCGCTGATGATGTTGGTGGTCAATATCGTCCTGCTTTACTTGCTGATGTGAGATCAAGATGCAAACGATACTGCTGACGGGGTTTGAACCTTTCGATCAAGACCTGGTGAATCCGTCCTGGGAGGCGGTGCGCCAACTGGACGGCGTGCAGCTGGGCGACGATGTGCAGATTGTTGCGCGCCGGTTGCCTTGCGCGTTTGCCACGGCGGGCGACTACCTGGCCCAATTGATCGCTGAACTGTCCCCGGTAATGGTCATTGCCACGGGCCTCGGCCCGGGGCGCAGCGATATTTCCATCGAGCGGGTGGCGATCAACGTCAACGATGCGCGCATCCCCGATAACCTGGGCGCGCAACCTATCGACACAGCGGTGGTTGTGGGTGGTCCCGCAGCATACTTCACCACGCTGCCGATCAAGGCGATGGTCAAGGCCGTGCGCGAGGCAGGGCTCGCGGCCTCGGTTTCGCAGACCGCAGGTACGTTTGTATGCAACCAGGTGTTTTATCGGTTGCAGCACCTGCTGGCCGGGACAGCTGTGCGCAGTGGGTTTATTCATGTGCCCGCCTTGCCGGAGCAGGTGGTTGGATCGGGTCAGCCTTCGATGGCTTTGGCGATGCTGGTTGAAGGCTTGCAGGTTGCGGTACGGGCGGCGTGGCGTACACCCATGGATGTGGTGGAGGCCGGCGGACAGGTCAGTTGACCTGTCCGATTGGCCTTAGCTGGAATGCAATCGGATCAATCCGAAGGCGATAGCGCATGCAAGTCCAGCCATTGCGAGCGTGGTAGCGACGAAGCATTTGATGATGTTCATCTCCGTCGTCGCCAGGTCTGCCCGGGTGGCGAAGTGTTTTTCAATGGAGTCAGCCTTGTTCGAAACAGTTAATAGCTTCTCTTTCATTTCTGTTAACCCCTTTTCCAGTAAGCCCAAGCGCTTTTCCAGGCCGGAACCTCCGTCGCTGCCTCCAGCGGTTATGCCTTGAGCCAGAGTATTCAGAGTGTTCGCGCCACCGAGCTGATGTTGTCTTTTTTCCACTGTGTGACATCCGTTTCAAACAATGTGAGTGAGTGGTTCGAAGGCAAGAATAGTCGGAGTGCGCGCCAGCAGGGGCAGGCAATTTTTTGCAAAATAACACCGTGGCTCTGGCTTGTGGTTTTCAGTCCCCCTGCTCGGTGAGCAGCCAGCGTTTACAAGCATCGATGGCATCCGTAAATTGCGTCGGGCCGATTATTTGTTACCGCCCATGAGGAAGCCACGCAGTGTCCATCCCAGCAGCTCAACATTACCGCGCCTTTCTGTTCGACATGGACGGGACCCTGCTCAATTCCATCGCCGCCGCCGAGCGGGTATGGAGCGTTTGGGCGCAACGCCATGGCCTGGACGTTGCGGCGTTCCTCGGCACCATTCACGGCGCACGCGCGATTGATACGATCACGCGCCAGGCATTGCCCGGCGTCGATCCAGAGGTCGAGGCGCAGTGGATTACGCAGGCTGAGATCAACGATGTCGAAGGTGTTGTCGCGATACCTGGCGCCGTTGCTTTCCTGAACGACTTGCCGGGCGATCAATGGGCGCTGGTCACGTCTGCCCCTCGAACGTTGGCGTTGCGTCGCCTGCAGGCTGCGGGAATTACTCCGCCTGCTGTATTGGTGACCGCCGAAGATGTCGTCACCGGCAAGCCTGATCCCGCCTGCTACGTTTTGGGTGCACGGCGACTCGGGGTGCCGGTTCAGGAGTGCCTGGTGTTCGAGGATGCGACAGTGGGCATTCGGGCGGGCGAGGCTGCTGGTGCGGATGTAATGGTCGTGACCTCGACGCACCTCGAGCCCATGGTGACGAAGCATCCTTCTATAAGCGGATATGAAAAGCTACAGGTTCGGCGTAGCGCCGACGGCTTGCTGTACGTGCAGGGAAGGGACGAATGATATGAAGGTCATCAACGTGCCGCTTTGCGTTGCAGCTGTTGAGTCGCGCTGCGGTGCAGTCTGCGCCGGATGGCGGCCTGGATGGGCTTGAGGTAGAGCACCAACAGATAGGCACACAGGAATAAGCCAAGGTCCAGCCACGAGCGGGTTTCAGGGCTAGCGACTCGTTCGGCTTCCAGGCTCAGGCCATATTCCAGCCCTGCGAAGGCAAGCCCAATCAACAGAGCGATTATCCAGGCACGGGTGGCGAAGGGTTGCGTTGCAGTGCGCCTCATCGACGTGCTCCTGACTGCACTCTGATGGCGGGGGAAGGGTCAGGAGATTCGGCTGCGGATGGGCGAACAAGTTCCAGGCGCCCGCACAGTTTCATCTTTGCGGGGATGAGCAGGCGCGGCATGCGAACTTACGGGAAACCCAAGCAGGACTCGGGGTTTTCGCCAGCCGTTACAGTGAACGAAAAGGCTGGCTACTGAGTGCGCTTCAAGGCGTCTGGTTTTTGTCTGGCGCGGTCAGCCCAGCCTGGATGCGTTGGTAAATCTCCTCGCGATGCACGGCAACGTCCTTTGGTGCGTTGATGCCGATTCGTACTTGCTGGCCGCTAACGCCCAGGATGGTGATCGTGATGTCATCACCGATGTTTATGCTTTCACCGACTTTGCGGGTGAGTATAAGCATGGACTTCTCCTTGATTACTTTTAAGGACACATGTTTCAGACAGGGCAGGTGTCGGATGTGTGTAGCTTACTGCTAAGCGCTTCCCTGTGACTGCCTCTTTTAGGACGCATAGAGGCGACATTAATTCCCATGGCGGCATCATACAGGTCTGCGATACATGATTCGCATTGTTTAAGCCAACGTTTATGACGGCCAGAATAGACAGTGAATGATAAAGTTGCCTCTTTATCCTTTAAAGGAGCAGGGCAGTGCGTAAAGTAGCGATGGCAATTGCGGTGTTGGCATTGGCCGGTTGCGGTGAAGGCAAGCGTGTCGATGCCCCCAAGGCCAAGCCTGCCGTGACCGAAAGCCAGCCACAAACCGGTACGATTGCCGCCCAGGAGTGGGATGTGCGCGTAGGCCCGCCGGACCACAAGCTGCAGGCGATTACCGACTTGACCGCGTGGTTGCTGGAACATGGTTTCAATTTTTATATCGTGAAAGTCGAAGGCAAGGACGAAGTGTTTCTGGGGCCTTTCCCAAGCAAGGCAGAAGCTGAGGCCAAGCAGGCGTTGCTTAACGAAAAGATGGCCCGCGCCAAGAAAACCGACACCGAGTCACAGGTCGTCGAGCACCAGGCTGCGCAATAAGGGCTGGTTGGGCGGGAGTCCCGCCCACGTTCAACCGCAGGCCTTGAGGTTTACCGGGCCGACAAATTCATTGCCGCGCCCCATCACGCAGGCCACCGTCTGATTGCGCTGGCGCTCCCAGGTTTGCACCGGGTAGGTCTTGTTCCAGGCTTCGTACAACTGGCGATCCTGTTTTGACAGGCGCAAACCGTATTGCTTGCTCATGTAGAAATAAGTGCGCGCAATCATGCCGCGAACCGACGGACGCGGCATGACCTTCTTGGCCTTGAAGTCCACCTGGGTCAGGCATGATCCGTACTGCCCGCGTTGCACGGGCAGCCAACCAAAACTGAAGTTGTTACGGTCCCCGTTGACCTCGCCGATGCTCGGCACCAGGTTGTGCAGGTCGGCCTCGGCGCGCTTGAACACGTCATCATGACGCGTGCAGTTCTTGCGTCCGCCCTGTTGCCAGCACTGGCGCTGATGCCCGATCTGCCAGGCCGGGACAATATGCTCCCACTCGATACGTGCAGCGCGGCTGGCGCTTTTGCGTGGGATGTAGCCGCAGGCTTTCAGGTCCACGCGGTTGCCCGTGTATTTGCAGCCGCAATAGAACTCGGTGGATTGTGGCGCGTAGAGCTTCCAGGCGACTTTCTTGGCTTCGCTGAACGTGCGAGGCGCTTGCGCGTGGGCAGTGATGGAGAGAAACAGGCAACACACAGCAATAAAGCGGGCACTCATTGAATCAATCTTCCTTCGGCACAACCCAGAAAATCTGCACGCCGCCATCATCCCGGTAGGCGAGGGTGACGTTGTCGTTCTCTGCGATTTCCTCCAGCAGGCGCTGCCACTCATCCTCGGGCTCATCCGGCAGGCGGAAGATCAAGGCTGCCTTGGCTTTCTGGGCGTTGGTCGAATTGATGATCTTTTGCACGCGAATGGCCAGGCGTTCGTAAGCACCAGGTGGGGTTTGTGCTGCGGAAGAGGACTTTGCCACGGGGGACTCCTTAGATAAGCTGTACGTGCATACAGTATTTAACTGCGAGCAATTTCGCAACTGCTTAAAATTCAGGAAGTTCTTCTGATACCGACTTGCGCGGTTTGAGGTAGGAAGGGGCGGTTCTAATGGTGGGCATTTGCGAGGGGAGGCAGGGGCGGGTAGGTCGCCCCTGCCGGGGTGTCACCAGGAATCAGTATTCCCAGAACATCCGTTGCAGCTCTTTGCTGTCCTGGGTCTTGGTCAGGGCGACCATCGCGAGGATGCGGGCTTTTTGCGGGTTCAGGTCATGGGCAACCACCCAGTCGTACTTGTCGTCAGGTTGTTCGGCGTTGCGCAGAACGAAACCGCCAGCATTGACGTGGGACGAGCGAATGATCTGCACGCCTTGTTTGCGCAGTTCCTGCAGGGCAGGGACAACCTTGGAAGACACCGAGCCATTACCGGTGCCGGCATGGATGATGGCTTTGGCGCCAGCCTGGGCCAGGGCCTTGTAGGCCGTGTCGCTCACGTTGCCGTAGCCGTAGGCGATTTCAACGTCAGGCAGGCTCTTGATGTTCTTGATGTCGAACTCCGAGTCCATGGTGTGGCGCTTGGCTGGCAGGCGGAACCAGTAGGATTTGCCTTCAACCACCATACCCAGTGGACCCCATGGGCTCTTGAATGCTTCGGTCTTGATGTTGACCATCTTGCTCACGTCGCGACCCGATTGGATTTCGTCGTTCATGGTCACCAGCACGCCCTTGCCACGTGCATCTTTACTGCCGGCCACGGCAACGGCGTTGTACAGGTTGAGCATGCCGTCTGCCGACATGGCGGTGCCTGGGCGCATGGAGCCGACCACGATGATTGGCTTGTCGGTTTTTTCCACCAGGTTCAGGAAGTAGGCGGTCTCTTCCAGGGTGTCGGTGCCGTGGGTGATCACGATGCCGTCCACGTCCTTGCTGTCGGCCAGTTCGGCGACGCGGCGGCCCAGTTGCAGCAGGTTGTCGTTGTTGATGCTCTCGGATGCAATTTGCATCACTTGTTCGCCGCGCACGTTGGCGATCTGGCTAAGCTCAGGAATACCGGCAATCAGCTGTTCGATACCAACCTTGGCTGCCTGGTAGGTGGCACTGTTGGCCGAGCTGGCGCCAGCGCCGGCGATGGTGCCGCCGGTGGCGAGGATCACCACGTTGGAGAGTTTGGTCTTGGTTTCAACTTCCTTTGCCTGGGCGGCAACGGGGAACAACAGCAGGAGGGCCAGCGCGCCCGGAACAATGTTCTTCAATGCAGATTTCATTATTTTTCTCTCTGGTTTTTGATGAGTGCTGGTGCAGGTTCATCTAGAGCGCCCGGGCGGTTCTGAACGCCGCGAGGTGCAGGGAAGGAGCAGGATCTGTACCAGCCGGAGCAATTTTTTAACCATAAAATAAGATGTTGATTTATAAGGAATAAACCCGTCTTTTTGAGTTTCGTCAGCGATACGTTGTCCGGCTTTCCGAACAATTGGGCGGTAGCGCGTTCGGTTGTCCGAAAAAAATATCGAATCTCTCCTCCGGGTGTGTGCGACACAGCCTCGCGGCCTGTCGTTTTAGAGAACGACCAGGCATTGGCGATGTTTAAGGGCGCACCTGAAGACAGAGGCCAGCGGGCTTGCATGAAAGCGTGCTGGAGACCGTTGACAAATCTCGGCAAGGTTCTCATAGTTTCAATAACGCAAACGTTTGCGAGATGTTTCGTTGCAGGCGTTGTTTACAATAATCATAAGATCGGAGTGAACCCATGAAGCTGCCATTCGCTGGACGTCTTCTTGCTGTCGCTGTGCTTGCTGCCGCATCCTCTGCTTTACCTCTCTCCTCTGCATTTGCTGACGACGCCGCCAAACCCAAGGTAGGCCTGGTCATGAAATCTCTCGCTAATGAATTTTTCGTCACGATGACCAAGGGGGCTACGGATTATCACGCCAGTCATGCCGCTGACTTTGACTTGGTTTCCAACGGAATCAAAAACGAAACCGATACCGCTGCCCAGGTCGCCATCGTCAATCAGATGATTATCGCGAAAGTAGATGCCATCGTCATTGCGCCGGCCGACTCCAAGGCGCTGGTCACTGTGCTGAAGAAAGCCTCCGACGCCGGTATCAAGGTCGTGAACATCGACAACCGCCTCGACCCGGGCGTGCTGAAAAGCAAAAGTCTCGATATTCCTTTCGTAGGTCCGGATAACCGCAAAGGCTCCGAGCTCGTGGGCAACTACTTGGCCAAGCAGCTGGCCGCAGGTGATGAGGTTGGGATCATCGAAGGCGTCCCGACCACTACCAATGCCCAGCAGCGCACTGCAGGCTTCAAGGATGCAATGGATAGAGCGGGGATGAAAATCGTCTCCACTCAGTCCGGCAATTGGGAAATCGACCAAGGCCAGAAAGTCGCCTCTGCAATGTTGAGCGAATACCCAAAAATCACAGCACTGCTGGCAGGGAACGACAACATGGCGCTGGGTGCCGTCTCCGCAATCCGCGCGGCAGGCAAGGCCGGCAAGGTCCAAGTGGTGGGCTATGACAACATCGAAGCCATCAAGCCAATGCTGCAAGACGGCCGTGTCCTGGCGACCGCCGACCAGGCTGCGGCCCAGCAAGCCGTGTTCGGTATCCAGAACGCGCTCAAGCTGGTCAAGGGTGAGAAAGTCGATGCCAAAGATGGCGTGATCGAAACCCCGGTCGAACTCGTCCTCAAGAAGTAATCCTGGCAGCACCCAACAGCGCTCGCTCATCGTGAGCGGGCGCCTGGAGATTTTCCTATGTCATCTTCCGCCCCGAACGCTGTCCTCTCGGTCAGCGGTATCGGCAAGACCTATGCCCAACCGGTTCTGTCCGACATCACCCTGACGCTCAATCGCGGTGAAGTGTTGGCGCTGACCGGTGAGAACGGCGCAGGTAAAAGTACCTTGTCGAAGATCATCGGCGGGCTGGTCACGCCGACCACCGGGCACATGCAATTCAACGGACAAGACTATCGCCCGGGCAGTCGCACCCAGGCCGAAGAGCTGGGCGTGCGCATGGTCATGCAGGAGCTCAACCTGCTGCCGACGCTCACCGTGGCCGAAAACTTGTTCCTGGATAACCTGCCCAGTCACTGTGGCTGGATCAGCCGCAAGCAACTGCGCAAGGCGGCTATCGAAGCCATGGCCCAAGTCGGCCTGGACGCCATCGACCCGGACACGCTGGTTGGCAGCCTGGGCATTGGCCACCAGCAAATGGTCGAGATTGCGCGCAACCTGATTGGCGACTGCCATGTACTGATCCTCGACGAACCGACGGCGATGTTGACCGCCCGAGAAGTCGAGATGCTCTTTGAGCAGATCACCCGCCTGCAGGCCCGGGGTGTGGCGATCATTTACATTTCGCACCGGTTGGAAGAACTGGCCCGGGTTGCCCAGCGCATTGCGGTACTGCGTGACGGCAAGCTGGTGTGCGTCGAGCCGATGGCCAACTACAACAGCGAGCAACTGGTGACCTTGATGGTCGGCCGTGAGCTGGGTGAGCAGATCGACCTGGGTCCACGTACCCTAGGCGCGCCTGCGCTGACGGTAAAAGGCCTGACGCGCTCGGACAAGGTGCGCGATGTGTCCTTTGAAGTGCGTGCTGGCGAGATATACGGCATCTCCGGCCTGATTGGCGCCGGCCGTACCGAACTGCTGCGCCTGATCTTCGGCGCTGATCTCGCCGACAGTGGCACCGTGGCACTTGGCTCGCCGGCCCAGGTGGTGAGCATTCGCTCGCCGGTTGACGCGGTAGGCCACGGCATTGCCCTGATCACAGAGGACCGCAAGGGTGAGGGCTTGCTGCTGACCCAATCCATCAGCGCCAATATCGCCTTGGGCAACATGCCGGAAATTTCCGGCGGTGGCGTAGTCAACGGCCGTGATGAAACCGCTTTGGCCAAGCGTCAGATCGACGCCATGCGCATCCGCAGTTCCAGCCCCGCGCAGTTGGTGTCCGAATTGTCCGGCGGCAACCAGCAGAAAGTGGTGATTGGCCGCTGGCTGGAGCGCGACTGCTCGGTGATGCTGTTCGATGAGCCAACCCGAGGTATCGACGTGGGGGCCAAGTTCGACATATACGCCTTGCTGGGCGACTTGACCCGCCAGGGCAAAGCGCTGGTTGTAGTGTCCAGCGACCTGCGTGAGCTGATGCTGATCTGCGACCGCATCGGTGTGTTGTCTGCCGGGCGCCTGATCGAGACCTTCGAGCGTGACAGCTGGACCCAGGACGAATTGCTTGCCGCCGCCTTTGCTGGCTATCAGAAACGTGATGCGCTGCTCAATGACGCAGTGCTTAGGGATACCCCATGAAAACCACAACTAACCCCGGTAAAGCGGGCGGCAACTTCTACGGGCTTGGCACCTATCTGGGCCTGGCGGGCGCTTTGTTGGCGATGATCGCGCTGTTCTCGGTACTCAGCGATCACTTTCTGTCCTACGACACCTTCAGCACCCTGGCCAACCAGATCCCGGACCTGATGGTGCTCGCGGTCGGCATGACCTTCATCCTGATTATCGGCGGCATCGATTTGTCGGTGGGCTCGGTGCTGGCGTTGGCGGCGTCGGCGGTCAGCGTGGCGATCCTGGGGTGGGGCTGGAGCGTTGTGCCAGCCGCCATACTCGGCATGGCCTGTGCCGCGCTCGCGGGTACCATCACCGGTTCGATTACCGTGGCTTGGCGCATTCCGTCGTTCATCGTATCCCTCGGCGTGCTCGAAATGGCCCGTGGCGTGGCGTACCAGATGACCGGTTCGCGCACGGCGTACATTGGCGATTCTTTTGCCTGGCTGTCCAACCCGGTGGCCTTTGGTATTTCGCCGTCGTTCATCATTGCGTTGCTGGTCATCATCGCGGCGCAATTGGTGTTGACCCGCACGGTGTTCGGTCGCTACCTGATCGGTATCGGTACCAACGAAGAAGCGGTGCGTCTGGCAGGTATCAATCCAAAACCCTACAAGATCCTGGTGTTCAGCCTGATGGGGCTGCTGGCGGGTGTGGCGGCGCTGTTCCAGATTTCGCGATTGGAAGCGGCAGACCCGAACGCGGGTTCCGGCCTGGAGCTGCAAGTGATCGCGGCGGTGGTTATCGGCGGGACCAGCCTGATGGGCGGGCGTGGCTCGGTAATCAGCACCTTTTTTGGGGTGTTGATTATTTCGGTATTGGCCGCTGGCTTGGCGCAGATCGGTGCTACGGAACCGACCAAGCGCATCATCACCGGTGCGGTGATCGTGATTGCGGTGGTCCTCGATACCTACCGCAGCCAGCGCGCTAGTCGGCGGGGCTGAACCATGGCGACGATCAAGGATGTGGCAGCGCTTGCAGGTATTTCCTACACCACAGTGTCTCATGTGGTGAACAAGACGCGCCCGGTGAGTGAGCCAGTACGCATCAAAGTCGAAGCGGCGATCAAGCAGCTCGACTACGTGCCCAGTGCGGTCGCGCGTTCGCTCAAGGCCAAGACCACGGCGACGATTGGCCTGCTGGTGCCCAACAGCCTCAACCCATACTTTGCGGAGTTGGCCAGGGGCATCGAGGATTATTGCGAGCGTAACGGCTACTGCGTGATCCTGTGCAACTCCGATGATAACGCGGAAAAACAGCGCAACTATTTGCGGGTACTGCTGGAAAAACGCATCGACGGCTTGATCGTCACTTCGGTGGGGGGCGACGACAGCGGTCTCGCGGCTGGCTTGAGCGCCGTGCGCACGCCGATGGTCATTGTCGACCGGGCGTTGGACGGCATTGATGTCGATCTGGTACGCATCGATCATGAGGAGGGCGGTTACCTGGCGACCCGGCATTTGCTTGAACTGGGCCACCGCGACATCGCCTGCATCGGCGGCCCGGCTCACACCCGCGTCGCGCAGATGCGTCTGGCGGGTTATCACCGAGCACTACGCGAGGCGGGCGTGGAGGTGGCGGCCAGTCGCACCCAGGAAAGCGATTTCACCAGTACCGGCGGTTATGCTGCTGCTGTGCAATTACTGGCGCACAATCCGCCCAGCGCAATTTTCGCCAGCAACGACATGATTGGTTTCGGCGTGTTGCGTGCAGCCGCCGAGCGCAATATCCGCGTGCCTGGCGAGCTGTCGGTGATTGGTTTCGATGATATTCAAATGGGCCGCTACGTGTACCCGGCGCTGACCACGGTCGGGCAGTCGATCGTGCAACTGGGCGAGACGGCGGCGGAGCTTCTATTGCGACGAATTGCGACACCCCAACTGCCGATCGATCAACGCATCGTGACGCCGAGCATTGTATTGCGCGAGTCCACGGCCCCCGTCGCCGGTGTGTTTGCCCAATACCGCTGAACCGAATTGATGAGTATTGATGTATGTGCGCAAACGTAGTGGTAGTAGGCAGCTTGAACATGGACCTGGTCACCCGTGCCAGCCGGTTGCCCTGTGCCGGAGAAACCCTGATTGGCCAGACGTTCTCCACCGTGCCTGGCGGCAAAGGCGCCAACCAGGCGGTGGCATCCGCGCGGCTGGGCGCCCAGGTGGCGATGGTTGGCTGCGTCGGCAGCGATGCCTATGGCGCCCAGTTGCGTGATGCGCTGTTGGTAGAGGGTATCGACTGTCAGGCCGTCAGCCGTGTGGACGGCTCCAGCGGCGTGGCGCTGATCGTGGTGGATGACAGCAGCCAGAATGCGATTGTGATCGTCGCCGGCAGTAACGGCGAATTGACACCCGCTTCGTTACAGGCGGCTGACGCGGTGTTGCAGGCGGCCGACGTGATCATCTGCCAGCTCGAAGTGCCGATGGACACCGTGGGTTTTGCGCTCAAGCGGGGTCGTGAGCTGGGCAAGACGGTGATCCTCAATCCAGCGCCGGCCAGCGGCCCATTGCCTGCGCAGTGGTATGCATCGATCGATTACCTGATCCCCAATGAAAGCGAAGCCACGGCGCTGAGCGGTGTGACCGTCGACTCCCTGGAGAGCGCCAAGCTTGCCGCGACGCAACTGATAAAGGCCGGGGCTGGCAAAGTCATCATCACCTTGGGTTCCCAGGGCGCGCTGTTTGCCGACGGCCAGGCTTTTGAGCATCTGCTGGCGCCCAAGGTCAAGGCGGTGGATACCACGGCGGCGGGCGACACCTTTGTCGGTGGTTTTGCCGCGGCGCTGGCCAACGGCAAAAGCGAAGCCGAGGCCATCCGTTTCGGCCAGGTCGCAGCCGCGTTGTCAGTGACCCGCGCCGGTGCGCAACCCTCCATTCCTACGCTGCATGACGTACAAGGTTTTGTGCCCTCATGAAAAAAACCCCATTGCTCAATATTGCCCTGTCACGCGTGATCGCCTCCTTGGGCCACGGCGACATCCTGGTCATCGGCGATGCCGGTTTGCCCGTGCCGCCGGGTGTCGAGTTGATCGACCTGGCGCTGACCCAGGGCATTCCTGACTTCATCAGCACCTTGCGCATTGTGCTCAGTGAAATGCAGGTGGAAAGCCACGTATTGGCGCAAGAAATCCTGCACAAGCGACCGCCGGCGCTGACAGATCTGAATACGCTGGTAGAGCAAGCGGCGCTCGGTGAACGGCGTCTGCTCAGTCACGAAGAATTCAAGCAGCTCAGCCGCAAGGCGCGGGCCGTGGTGCGTACGGGTGAGTGCCAGCCCTATTGCAATATCGCGCTGGTGTCCGGCGTCACCTTCTAGAGTGTCCCAACAACAAGGAGTGTTTTATGCAACGTGGTCTTCCAACCCTGAGAAATCTGTTTCGGAGTGTTCTGCTCTTGTCCGCACTCACTGCAGCAAGCGCCCACGCGGCGGAAAAAATCGACCTGATCATTGATACCGATCCCGGTGCCGACGATGTGGTGGCGTTGCTGTTCGCCATGGCCTCGCCGGAAGAGTTGAGTATTCGTGCGCTGACTACCGTCGCCGGTAACGTGCGTCTGGACAAGACCTCACGCAACGCACGCCTGGCCCGCGAGTGGGCAGGGCGCGAGGACATTCCGGTGTACGCCGGTGCGCCCAAGCCGTTGCTGCGCACACCGATCTATGCCGAGAACATCCACGGCAAGGAAGGCATCTCCGGCGTTACCGTACACGAGCCGAAAAAAGGCCTGGCCGCCGGCAATGCCGTTGACTATCTGATCAAGACCTTGAGCACCGCCAAACCCCACAGCATCACCATTGCCATGCTGGGCCCGCAAACCAATCTGGCGCTGGCATTGACCCAGGCCCCAGAAATTACCCAGGGCATCAAGGAAGTGGTGGTGATGGGCGGTGCGCACTTCAACGGCGGCAATATTACGCCGGTGGCGGAGTTCAACCTGTTTGCCGACCCGGCGGCGGCAGAGATCGTGCTCAAGAGCGGCGTGAAGTTGACCTACCTGCCTCTGGACGTGACCCACAAGGTGCTGACCAGTGACGCACGCCTGAAGAAGATTGCCGACCTGAACAGCAACGCCAGCAAGGTCGTGAGCAATATTCTCAACGAGTACGTCAAGGGCGACATGGAGCACTACGGCATCCCGGGCGGGCCGGTGCATGACGCCACTGTCATCGCCTACTTGCTCAAGCCTTCGCTGTTCAGCGGTCGTCAGGCCAATATGGTGGTGGACAGCCGCGAAGGCCCGACTTTCGGCCAGACCATCGTCGATTGGTATGATGGCCTCAAGCAGGAAAAGAATGTGTTCTGGGTTGAAAACGGCGACGCCCAGGGCTTTTTCGATCTGCTGACCGAACGCCTCGCGCGTCTCAAGTAAAATCCTGGCTGGCCGGCGTTCGCCGGCCGCTTCCTATTCGCGCTCAGGGTTGTGTGCACCCATGTGATCGGCCGGGTATTTTGCAAATACCTGGGCGATGAACGCTTGCGCTGCCTGGGTGCCCAGTTCCTTGACCAGCAGGTCGATGCCGATGATCGCCAGCTCCTCTGTGCTTCCGGGGCTATAGGAGCTTTGCCCTTGGGGCCACTTGGCTTTGATGTCGGCTTGCAGCGTTACGGTGGTCATGAAGGTCTCACGGGGCTGAAATACTGGGCAGTGCGCTGGAGCGCGTTTCTTACGCGGGCAGTTAACCATTTTGTATCGACTTTGGCACTGATACTTAGGCATAAGGCGCTTCGGGATGAGGCGAGCGCTGTGCGACACTGTCCGCCTGTTTAATTGCCGGGGAACACCGCGTGCAGATCGATTTGAACAACCCCGAGAACCTGACTTTCGCCGCTGTGCGCCAACTGATCGCCAGTGCCAGCGACGATGAACATACTCAGTTGCGGGTCACCAAGGCCGGTATCGCCTATATCTCTTCCGGTACAGCAGTGGGTGGCGTGGACATCGACGACCTGTTGTTTCGCCTTGAGACCTGGGCCAAGGGGTCGGGCTATGTCGGTAATGTGGCCGCCAGCGACGAAGTCTGGGTCATGCAGATTTTCAACGCGCTGAAGCAGAACTGGCCGAAGCCGCCGTTTGACTACATCGATGTCTACTGAGTACGTTCATATCTGGTGACGATTGATCGGGCGAATGCCGGCCGAGAGTCAGGCAGACTTGCCTGCCGGCGGTTTACGTCTTGAAACCAATCCGCCCCACAGCTGTCGCACGATCTCTGTCCATTTTTTATCATAGGAGGCTTCATGCCTTGGAAGCTCGCATCATTCGGTACTTTGTTGGCAGCACTCGCGTTGGCGGGTTGCAGCACCCCGGGTGCCTCTGAGCCAGCCAAAGACGCCGCCGTGGCCGATGCTGGTCATAGCCGCTGTGAATCGAAAGCCGCTGAGTTCACGATCGGCCAGAAAGCCTCGCCTCAGTTGCTGGAGCAGGCCCGTACCCGCGCTGGTGCGCAGAACGCGCGGATCCTCAAGCCTAACGACATGATCACCCTGGAGTACCGCTCCGACCGCCTGAACCTGAACACCGATGACAACCTGGTGATCACGCGCGTCAACTGCGGCTGATTGTTTCCAGCTTTTGCAGCGCCCATAAAAAACCCCGTCACATGGACGGGGTTTTTTTTAGCTCAGCGGAGAATTACTCGCCGCGAACCTGTGCAGCTTGCATACCCTTTTGGCCTTTCTCAGCCACGAAGGAAACGGTTTGGCCTTCTTTCAGGCTTTTGAAACCGTCGCTTTCGATAGCTTTGAAGTGTACGAACAGGTCGTCACCGCCACCTTGAGGAGTGATGAAGCCGAAGCCTTTTTCATCGTTGAACCATTTAACGGTGCCGGTTTGGCGATTAGACATGGTGTATCTCCAAGAAACATATATTTTCAGTAGTGCTGTGCTGCTCAGGCCAACTGGGCACACCGGGCTATCATAGTCGAAATGTTCGGCTTGGGAGCCCCCCCAAGGCATTGTTTGCTAATCAATAGCGTTGCGTTTAGTGCCTGTCTTCGCTGAAAGCCCCGATCTACGGGGCTTTGGTGCGAAATATCAGCTGGTAAAAAAAGCCGTAAAAGCTGCGTAATTTGTGCGAAATGGCAGTTTTTGCGCTGTTTTTTCAGCTAAACGCCGGTCTGATCAGGGGTCTTTCTTACTTTTTCTTCACGACTTTGCACGAGGAAATAGCCGCGACTGCTTTGTTTTTAAGCTCAGGCTTGGCATTCGGGTTTGTCATGAGTTCTTTGATCTCGGCAGTGCTCAGCTCTGCGTTGATCTTGTCCGCGCCACATTCGCAGTGGGCTTTGGCGGTTTTGGCATCTACGTTCTGGCTGGCGGCGGCGCTGCAGTCGCTGACGAAGCTGTCGCGGGCACCGGCTGGCCAGTTCGACGGGGCCGCTGCCTGTGCACCGAGGGACAGGAGGGTCAGGGAGGCAGCGAGAGCGAGGGTCGAGGTGAAACGCATCATGGGATGCTCCTTTGGGTCGGGGACGAACGGCGATTCTCAGTGGGTTTGAGGCATTGCGTACAGCTCAAGTTCCGTTTTGCAGCTACAAAGCCTGGAATTTGTCATTACCTGGCATGGCGTCGGCGCGATGACCGTTCATCTGTGCTAGCATCGCAGCCCTGGCTATTTCCAGGTGCGCCATTTGCCGCCTTGCCATGTTCTTTTTAGCTCACTCCAGTCACTCTGGTTCGATTATCGGTTGGCCGCAAGGCTCCTGCCGCTGTAAGGCAGGCGTTCATCATTGAACGGCCTGGTGTTGGATCTTGTACTGGCTCATCCCAACCCACGTGACCTTTGGTAGGGGTCACCACTAGGAGAGGAGGCGCCATGCCAACTATTACTCTTCCCGACGGCAGTCAACGTTCATTCGATCATCCGGTTTCCGTAGCCGAGGTCGCCGCATCCATTGGTGCTGGCCTGGCCAAGGCCACCGTGGCCGGCAAGGTCGACGGCAAACTGGTTGATGCCAGTGACCTGATCTGCGCCGATGCCAGCCTGCAAATCATCACCCCCAAGGATCAAGAAGGGCTGGAGATCATTCGCCACTCTTGTGCTCACCTGATTGGCCACGCGGTCAAGCAGCTGTACCCGACGGCGAAAATGGTGATCGGCCCGGTCATCGATGAAGGCTTCTATTACGATATCGCCTATGAGCGTCCTTTTACTCCGGACGACTTGGCCGCCATCGAACAGCGCATGCACGCCCTGATCGAAAAAGATTACGACGTGATCAAGAAAGTCACGCCGCGCGCCGAAGTGATCGACGTGTTCACCGCCCGTGGCGAAGACTACAAGCTGCGCCTGGTGGAAGACATGCCGGAAGAGCAGGCCATGGGCCTGTACTACCACGAGGAATATGTCGACATGTGCCGTGGCCCGCACGTGCCGAACACGCGCTTTCTGAAGTCGTTCAAGCTGACCAAGCTGTCCGGTGCCTACTGGCGCGGCGATGCGAAGAACGAGCAACTGCAGCGGATCTACGGTACTGCCTGGGCTGACAAGAAGCAGCTGGCCGCCTACATCCAGCGCATCGAAGAAGCCGAAAAGCGCGACCATCGCAAGATCGGCAAGCGCCTGAACCTCTTCCACCTCCAGGAAGAAGCGCCGGGCATGGTGTTCTGGCACCCGAACGGCTGGACCCTGTACCAAGTGCTTGAGCAGTACATGCGCAAGGTACAGCGTGACAACGGCTACCTGGAGATCAAGACTCCGCAGGTCGTTGACCGCAGCCTCTGGGAGAAATCCGGGCACTGGGCCAACTACGCCGACAACATGTTCACCACCCAGTCGGAAAACCGCGACTACGCCATCAAGCCAATGAACTGCCCTTGCCATGTGCAGGTGTTCAACCAAGGCCTGAAGAGCTACCGCGAGTTGCCGATGCGCCTGGCCGAGTTCGGTGCCTGCCACCGTAACGAGCCATCGGGTGCGCTGCACGGCATCATGCGTGTACGTGGCTTTACCCAGGACGACGCCCACATTTTCTGCACCGAAGAGCAGATGCAGGCTGAATCCGCCGCGTTCATCAAGCTGACCATGGATGTTTATCGCGATTTCGGCTTCACAGACGTCGAGATGAAGCTGTCCACTCGTCCGGAAAAACGCGTCGGTTCCGACGAGCTGTGGGATCGCGCCGAAGCGGCATTGGCCGCAGCGCTGGACAGTGCGGGCCTTGCGTACGACCTGCAGCCGGGCGAGGGGGCCTTCTACGGTCCGAAGATCGAGTTCTCGCTGAAAGATTGCCTTGGTCGCGTCTGGCAGTGTGGTACCCTGCAGCTCGATTTTAACCTGCCGATCCGTCTGGGAGCCGAATACGTCTCCGAAGACAACAGCCGTAAACACCCGGTTATGCTGCACCGGGCGATCCTCGGCTCGTTCGAACGGTTCGTCGGGATCCTGATCGAGCACTACGAGGGAGCATTCCCTGCGTGGCTGGCGCCGACCCAGGCAGTGATCATGAATATCACTGATAAACAGGCAGATTTTGCCGCTGAAGTTGAAAAAACTCTCAACGAAAGCGGATTTCGTGCCAAGTCCGACTTGAGAAATGAAAAGATCGGCTTTAAAATCCGCGAGCATACTTTGCTCAAGGTTCCCTATCTTTTGGTTATCGGAGATCGGGAAGTCGAGATGCAGACTGTCGCTGTGCGTACTCGTGAAGGTGCTGACCTGGGCTCGATGCCCGTCGCCCAGTTCGCTGAGTTCCTCGCGCAAGCGGTTTCCCGGCGTGGTCGCCCAGATTCGGAGTAATTATTATTAAGCGTGAAATGAGACAAGATAAACGAGCTGCACCGAAAGCCCCGATCAACGAGAATATCTCGGCACGCGAGGTTCGGTTAATTGGCGCTGACGGCGAGCAGATTGGCATCGTCTCGATTGATGAAGCGCTTCGTATCGCTGAAGAGTCCAAATTGGACCTGGTGGAAATCTCCGCCGACGCAGTCCCGCCTGTTTGCCGGGTGATGGACTACGGCAAATCGATCTTCGAAAAGAAGAAGCAGATTGCTGCGGCGAAGAAGAACCAAAAGCAGATTCAAGTAAAAGAAATCAAGTTTCGTCCAGGGACGGAGGAAGGGGATTACCAGGTAAAACTGCGCAACCTGGTACGTTTCCTGAGTGATGGGGACAGGGCCAAGGTATCCTTGCGATTCCGCGGCCGTGAGATGGCCCACCAGGAGCTGGGGATGGAACTCCTCAAGCGGGTTGAAGCTGACCTGCTCGAGTACGGTTCGGTCGAACAGCATCCTAAGATGGAAGGACGCCAGCTGATCATGGTCATCGCCCCGAAAAAGAAGAAGTAATCAACAGGGCACGGCAGGCCTTCTGATTATGTTTATCAACTGAATGCGGAGTATCCGAACATGCCAAAGATGAAGACTAAAAGTGGTGCTGCTAAGCGGTTTCTGAAAACTGCTAACGGTATCAAGCACAAGCACGCTTTCAAGAGCCACATCCTGACCAAAATGTCGACCAAGCGTAAGCGTCAACTGCGCGGTAGCAGCTTGCTGCATCCGTCTGACGTGGCAAAAGTCGAGCGCATGCTGCGCCTTCGTTAATTTTTGGATCAAGACTAGAGGAAGTAACTCATGGCTCGTGTAAAGCGTGGCGTCATTGCCCGTAAACGTCACAAAAAAATTCTGAAACTTGCTAAAGGCTACTACGGCGCGCGTTCACGCGTATTCCGTGTTGCCAAGCAAGCGGTAATCAAGGCAGGCCAATACGCCTACCGCGACCGTCGTCAGAAAAAACGTCAGTTCCGCGCTCTGTGGATCGCTCGTATCAACGCTGGTGCACGTGTTAACGGTCTGTCCTACAGCCGTTTCATCGCTGGCCTGAAAAAAGCTTCCATCGAGATCGACCGTAAGGTTCTGGCCGAACTGGCAGTGAACGAAAAAGCGGTGTTTGCTGCGATTGTCGAGAAAGCTAAAGCCACTCTGGCTTAAGTACCCCCGACAATCACCCTGGGCTACTCCTGTAGTCCAAGGTGGTAAACGTCTTAAATAGGGGAAGAGCCTTCAAGCTCTTCCCCTATTTTGTATCTGGAGTCTGTACATGGAAAACCTGGACGCGCTCGTCGCTCAAGCTCTTGAGGCTGTGCAAAGCGCTGAAGATATCAATGCCCTGGAGCAAATCCGGGTTCACTACCTTGGCAAAAAGGGTGAATTGACTCAGGTGATGAAGACCCTGGGGAATTTGCCGGCTGAAGAGCGCCCGCAAGTCGGCGCGCTAATCAACGTCGCCAAGGAACGTGTTACAGAGGTGCTCAATGCGCGCAAGGCGACGATGGAGGAGGCCGATCTTGCGGCCAAACTCGCCGCCGAGTCCATTGACGTAACCTTGCCTGGCCGTGGCCAGGCCTCGGGCGGCCTGCATCCGATCACCCGGACTCTGGAACGTATCGAGCAGTTCTTCACCCATATCGGCTACGGCATTGCCGAAGGCCCTGAGGTCGAAGACGACTATCACAACTTCGAGGCGCTCAACATCCCAGGCCACCACCCGGCCCGGTCGATGCACGACACCTTCTATTTCAACGCGAACATGCTGTTGCGCACCCATACCTCGCCGGTACAGGTCCGCACCATGGAAGCGAACAAGCCGCCGATCCGCATTGTCTGCCCAGGCCGTGTGTACCGTAGCGACTCCGATATCACCCACTCGCCGATGTTCCACCAGGTCGAAGGCCTGCTGGTTGATCGCGATATCAACTTCGCCGACCTCAAGGGCACCATCGAAGAGTTCCTTCGTGTGTTCTTCGAGAAAGAACTGGCGGTGCGTTTCCGTCCATCGTTCTTCCCGTTCACCGAGCCGTCCGCTGAAGTCGACATGGAATGTGTGATGTGCAGCGGCAAAGGCTGCCGCGTGTGCAAGCAAACCGGCTGGCTGGAAGTGATGGGCTGCGGCATGGTTCACCCCAATGTGCTGCGCATGTCCGGGATCGACCCGGAAGAGTTCTCGGGCTTTGCCTTCGGCATGGGCGTTGAGCGCCTGGCCATGCTGCGTTACGGCGTGAACGACTTGCGTCTGTTCTTCGACAACGACTTGCGGTTCCTCGCGCAATTTCGCTAGTCGTAACGAATCTTTAGGAGAGCAGGATGAAATTCAGTGAACAATGGCTGCGTGGCTGGGTAAGCCCGCAGGTAGGTCGCGACGAGCTGGTTGCCCGTCTGTCGATGGCCGGTCTTGAGGTCGATAGCGTCACGCCGGCCGCCGGTATTTTCAGCGGTGTGGTCGTGGGCGAGGTGCTGAGCACCGAGCAGCACCCGGATGCCGACAAGTTGCGTGTGTGCCAGGTCAGCAATGGCGCGGAAACCTTCCAGGTCGTGTGCGGAGCGCCCAATGTGCGCCCGGGCCTGAAGATCCCGTTCGCGATGATCGGCGCTGAGCTGCCGGGCGACTTCAAGATCAAGAAGGCCAAGCTGCGGGGCGTCGAGTCCAACGGCATGCTGTGCTCCCAAGCCGAACTGCAAGTAGGCGAGGGCAACGATGGCCTGATGGAACTGCCGGCCGACGCGCCAGTGGGCCAGGACATCCGCGTTTACCTGGAACTGGAAGACGCGAGCATCGAGGTCGACCTGACCCCGAACCGCGGCGACTGCCTGTCCCTGGCCGGTCTGGCCCGTGAAGTCGGGGCGCTCTACAACGCGCCGGTCACCCGTCCAGTGGTTGCCAGCGTGCCGGCTGTACACGACGAAGTGCGTGCGATTGAAGTGCTGGCGCCACACGCTTGCCCGCGTTACCTGGGTCGTGTGATCCGTAACGTTGACCTGTCCAAGCCAACGCCTCTGTGGATGGTTGAGCGTCTGCGTCGCGCCGACGTACGCAGCATCGACGCTGCCGTTGATATCACCAACTACGTGATGCTGGAGCTGGGTCAACCGCTGCACGCTTTTGATCTCGCCGAGATCAACGGTGGCATCCGCGTACGCATGGCTGAAGAAGGCGAGAAGCTTGTACTGCTCGACGGCCAGGAAGTCAGCCTGCGCGCCGACACCCTGGTCATCGCCGACCACTCCCGCGCCCTGGCAATCGCCGGCGTGATGGGTGGCGAGCACAGCGGTGTGTCTGCGACCACTCGCGACGTTTTCCTTGAAAGTGCGTTCTTCGACCAGATCGCCATCGCTGGCAAGGCCCGTTCCTATGGCCTGCACACCGATGCTTCGCACCGCTACGAGCGTGGTGTGGACTGGCAACTGGCCCGTGAAGCCATGGAGCGCGCCACCGGCCTGCTGCTGGAAATCACCGGCGGCGAAGCCGGCCCGATCACCGAAACCGTCAACGAGCAGTTCTTGCCGTCCGTTGCGCCGATCACCCTGCGCGCCAAAAGCGTTGAGCAGATGCTGGGCCTGGTGATCGAGCCGGCTGAAATCGAGCAACTGTTGTCGGCCCTGGGCCTGGCTATCTCGGTGAGTGGGGAAGGGCAGTGGCACGTTGAAGTGCCAAGCCATCGTTTCGATATCAGCCTCGAAGTGGACCTGATCGAAGAGCTGGCGCGCCTGTACGGCTACAACCGCCTGCCGGTTCGTTACCCGCAAGCGCGTCTGGCGCCACAACCGAAGGCTGAGGCGCGTGCGCACCTGCCGGAGTTGCGTCGTCTGCTGGTGGCCCGTGGTTACCAGGAAGCGGTGACCTACAGCTTTATCGATCCGAAGCAGTTCGAACTGTTCAACCCGGGCGTCGAGCCGCTGTTGCTGGCCAACCCGATTTCCAACGACATGGCGGCCATGCGTTCGTCCCTGTGGCCAGGCCTGGTGAAAGCACTTTCCCACAACCTGAACCGTCAGCAAGACCGCGTGCGCATGTTCGAAAGCGGCCTGCGTTTCGTCGGTCAGCTGGATGGCCTGAAACAAGAGCCGATGCTGGCTGGCGTGGTGTGCGGTAGCCGTCTGCCGGAAGGCTGGGCGCAGGGCCGCGATGCCGTGGACTTCTTTGACGTCAAGGCTGACGTGGAAGCGGTACTGGGCTTCGCCGGTGCACTGGATGCCTTCACCTTCCTGCCTGGCAGCCACCCGGCGCTGCACCCGGGCCAGACTGCACGCATCGAGCGTGAAGGGCGTTTGGTTGGTTTTGTCGGTGCCATTCACCCGGAACTGTCGAAAACCCTCGGTCTTGACCGTCCGGTGTTCGTGTTCGAACTGGTCCTGGCAGAAGTGGCCGCGGGCAAGATGCCGAAGTTCAGCGAGCTGTCGCGCTTCCCTGAAGTGCGCCGCGACCTGGCCTTGATCGCCGACCGTGAAGTGGCCGCCACTGCCGTTCTGGATGTAATCCGTGAAAATGCAGGGGAATGGCTGACGGACCTCAGGCTATTTGACGTCTATCAGGGTAAAGGTATTGATCCGCATAGAAAAAGCCTCGCAGTTGGCTTGACCTGGCAGCATCCATCGCGCACTCTTAATGACGATGAGGTGAATACCACGACACAAAATATCCTCACCTCGCTCGAACAAAGGTTGAACGCCACGTTAAGGAAGTGACGTATGGGGGCTTTGACGAAAGCTGAGATGGCGGAACGTCTGTACGAAGAGCTGGGTCTGAACAAGCGCGAGGCCAAGGAATTGGTCGAGCTGTTTTTTGAAGAAATCAGACACGCTCTGGAAGACAACGAGCAGGTCAAATTGTCCGGTTTCGGCAATTTTGACCTGCGGGACAAACGCCAGCGGCCTGGCCGCAATCCAAAAACGGGAGAAGAAATCCCGATCACGGCTCGCCGTGTGGTCACCTTTCGTCCAGGGCAGAAGTTGAAGGCCCGAGTTGAGGCTTATGCTGGAACCAAGTCATAACGACGAGCTACCCGTCATCCCAGGCAAACGCTACTTCACCATTGGTGAAGTCAGCGAGCTCTGTGCGGTCAAACCGCATGTGCTGCGCTATTGGGAGCAGGAGTTTCCTCAACTCAACCCCGTCAAACGCACCGGGAACCGTCGGTATTATCAGCGCCAGGATGTGCTGATGATCCGACAGATCCGCGCGTTGCTGTATGACCAGGGGTTCACCATCAGCGGTGCGCGCCAGCGTATGTCCGGTGATGAAGCCAAAGACGACACCACCCAATACAAGCAAATGATCCGCCAGATGATCGCCGAACTCGAAGATGTGCTGGTGGTTTTGAAGAAGTGATTCAGGCTTTTAAAATACTTCCACATTTCAAAAGCTTGCGGTATATTCCGGATCGCTTCGTTGCGAAGCTAACCCAGTAACACGCCTAGTCGGGGCGTAGCGCAGTCCGGTAGCGCACTAGCATGGGGTGCTAGGGGTCGAGTGTTCGAATCACTCCGTCCCGACCATATTTTTCAGTGACTTAGGCCAATGCTCACAGCATTGGCCTTTTTCATGTGCGTGATTTTTGCGTGACTTCACGCCAGGCCCGCCCAGTTCGGGGTGTCTCGTATCTGGGACGCCTGTCTTAATTCTAATGACTGTATAGCCCCCATCACGGCATACCTTGTTACAACCATTCGCCCCTGTGGATAGTCGGTATAGAACTTCGGCCTTTCGTTCTCCTCCAAATACCAGGCGTGTTTTAAACCGTGAGCGCCTGCTGACAACCCATAGAGGTTCACAGAATGAAAATGACACTACCCGCCCTGGTTTTGGGTGCCCTCATTGCGCAAGGAGCGATGGCCGCTGGAGATGGCACAGCCGCTCTTGGAGGCGGCGTTGGTGGTGCGCTTGGCAATATCGTAGGTCAACAGCTCGGTGGCTCGACGGGCGCAGCGGTAGGCGCAGGTGTTGGTGGTGCCGCGGGCAGTGCTGTCGGCGCTCAACGAGGCAACAGAGCGGAAGCCGCACTAGGTGGTGGTATCGGCTCAGCCGGCGGCTCGCTCATTGGTAATCGTCTGGGCGGCACGACTGGATCGACTATCGGCGCCGGCGTAGGTGGTGCAGCCGGCGGCGCGCTGGGGAATAACCTGGCAGATGATGAGAGTAGTCATCGATCAGATGGCAAGAAGCACAAAGGTAACAACAAACACAAACACAAGAACAAGCATCGTTAGCGCCTGACCTTGCAGCATTGAAGCCCGGCCCAGCGCCGGGCTTCTTGTATCTGGCATCTGAGAAGGTTGATCGATGAATTATCAACACGGGGGCTCCACTAAGTCGGTAGTGGAGCCCTTTCTCGTTTCAGGCTTCGCTGTTTTACCCGAGCATACCCTCGACATCGGCCAGGGTGGCATGCGGGACAACACTGTCGGGAATTCTCGAGATGTCAGACAGGTTGTACACCCTGAAGTCATCACCCATAACCTTATCGGACATCAATTCGAACGACGGCAATATGCGCGTGAAGTAGTGCTGATCGAGCCCGCAGGGAGAGTGAGTGGATTCTGCGTTCTCGTAAAACCTGCCTGAGCGCTCGTCCAGATCAACGCCCACCAGAAAGACTTGGGTGAACCCCACATGGAACGCCAGCTGTATGGCCAGATAGGCCACGGTACGAGCGTCAAAAAAGCCCTCGCTCATGTCTTTGCTGAACCCCAGTGGTCGTTCGCGGCTGGGCAGCAAGGGGTGATTGACGACCAATGCGTCGTGTTTGCCCAGCACAGATTCCAGCCAGGAAGGCCGCTTCGCTTTTGACAACGGGTAAAGCCGCCCCGTGGGGCGAACGTGCGCAGATCGCGCGTGGTCTTCCCACAGCGCAACCCTCTGGCTGATCGCCATGGCGTGTTTGAATAGATCGGGCTGCTGTTCGGAGAAACTTCTGTCCGTGCAGGCGTAAAAGTACGGCTTAACGTCAATGTCCAGAAACATCGAAATGGCGCCATTCATCGTGATCATTGGTACGTGCGCAAATTGCTCGATGGGAAACGACTTGGCTGATGGTCCGGAGGCAATGATGAAGACGGCGCCCGACTCGGTGTTCCGGCAGGCATCAAAGTCGCTCAGGTCCAGGGAGTATTTGGTCGAGAGCCAGGGAGCGGTGAAGGGGGCGTGCAAAGCTCGCCGAGTGCTGCCGGCGTGCTCCATGGCGACGAAGGATGTCTGTTTCATCGGGCCCAACCTTGAAGTCAGAAGAAAGTACCTACATCACCCGACCCGAGGGGGCATCGTTGAGTTCCTTCTTAAAACAAAGTTCATCAGCCTGAGCGCCTATTGTTGAGTGGGCTATTTCTCGAAGTTGGCAGCATTCATGCGCACTCACCGTTACTTCAGCCCACAACGGTGCGCTTTCTGAGCCATTTGGTAGCAATCTCCTACACAGGCTCTTAGCTCGACTGGCGATATTTTTCCCGGTACTCCAGCCGAATCAATCACTTGGTTCAACGCCAGATCAGTTGGCACACATCCTGCTTTTTTGCATCCGTGGATAATTGGATACAAAAATTCAAAAGGTGCTGCCGATGCAATTTGCCCCTGCTTACGTTGACCGCCAGCCCCTCACCGCTGAGGAGGAGGCCTACAACTTCCTGCTCGACGCCATTTGCAACGGTCGCTACCGCAAGGGCGACCGCCTGATCGCCGAAGACATCGCCAGCGAAATCGGCATGAGCCGCATGCCGGTGCGTGAAGCGTTTCGCCGCCTGGATGCCCAGGGCCTGGTGACGCTGAGGCCCAATCGCGGCGCCATCGTCAGTGGCCTGGATATCGACGAGTTGCACGAGGTGTTCGAGATGCGCAGCGCTCTCGAAGGCCTGGCGGTACGCGTTGCGGTCAGCCGTATCGGCGAGCGCCAACTGGCCGCCCTGGAACGCATGCTCGACGCAATGGATGACTACCGCGACGAAAGCGCCGCGTGGGTCAGCCGTCACCGCGCGTTTCATGAATACCTGTGCAGTCTCAGTGGCCGCCCGCGCTTGATGAAGCAGATTTCGGCGTTGTACTCGCTGGTAGAAGCGCCCATGCGCCTGTGGTTGCAACACGGCGACAAACCCCTCAGCGCCCGCCAGGAGCATGCGGTGATCCTCGATGCCATCCGCGCGGGTGACGCTGCCCGCGCCGAAGCCGTGGTGCGCGAGCACATCGAAGGCACCGTGCCGGCGCTGATCCAGTTTTTGCAATCGGAAAAATAATCAGAGGCGGGCCCAAGCCCGCCCGTGTTTTGACTTTGAGTCCTGCCCCGTTATTCAACGAACTGGAGTGTCTGGTCATGCATAAACGCCGCGCCTTGCTGGTGGCTGTCTCCCTCGGGCTCTGCGCACAAGGGGCCGTTGCGGCGCTGCAAGTGCCGGAGCGCTTGCAGAAAGTCGACAAACTCACCTACTGCTCGGGGATGGACTCGCCGCCCCTGGTGTCCTTCGATGAAGCACAGAAACCGCGCGGCCTGACCGTCGACCTGGGCCTGGAAATCGCCAAGCGCCTGGGCGACAAACAGGTGCAGTGGCGGGTGATCCCGTTCTCTGGCCTGGTGCCGGCCTTGCTCGCCCAACAGTGCGACATGATCGTCGACCAACTGTTCGACAAGCCCGAACGGCGCCAGGTGATCGATATCGTCAACTACATGTATTCCAGCCAGTCGGTGGTGGTGCCCAAGGGCAACCCCAAGGGCATCAAAGCGCTGGATGACTTGTCCGGGCACAAGGTTGCGGTGCTCAACGGCTCCACCATCAAGACCCTGCTCGATACCCAGAACGAAAGCCTGGTCAAAGCCGGCAAGCCACCGATGAAGCTGGTGGTGTACAACAGCGACACCGACGCCTTCCAGGCCCTGCGCATCAGTCAGGTGGACGCCTACGGCACCACCGTGGAAACCGCCGGCTATTACGCGGCAATGGCCCCGGATATGTTCGAGGAAGGCGTGCCGGCGTTCAGCCGCATCCTTACCGGCCTGGGCATGCGCAAGGACGATCCACAACTGACCGCCGCGGTCCAACAGGCGATCAGCGATATGCGCAGCGACGGCAGCTACGTGCAGCTGTTGAACAAATGGCATGTCAGTAGCGACACACTCGACTGAGGTTTCCCGCAATGAACTTCAATTGGGATGTGTTCTGGCAATACCTGTTGCAACCCAGCGGGGTGTACCTCAACGGGCTCTGGCTGACGTGCCTTATCAGCGTGCTGGCCATGCTGTTGGGGTGCGCGCTGGGGCTGGCGGCGGCGCTGTTGCGCCTGTCGAAGAACCCGCTGCTGCACCTGCCGGTGCGGTTTTACGTATGGCTGATGCGCGGTACGCCGCTGCTGGTGCAGATCGTGTTTCTGTACACGGCGCTGGCGGCGGGCGGGCTGTTTCGTTTCGAGGACATCGAACTGTTCGGCCTGATTGTGCCCGGCAATATCCAGGCGGCCATCATCGCCCTGGGCCTCAACGAAGGCGCGTACATGGCCGAGATCATCCGCGCCGGTATCGGTGCGGTGGACAAGGGCCAATACGAAGCCGGGCGCTCCCTGGGCATGGGCTTCGCCAAGCTGATGCGGCGCATCGTGCTGCCCCAGGCGTTCCGCGTGATCGTGCCGCCGTTGGGCAATGAGTTCAATGTGATGCTCAAGAACACCACCCTGGTCAGCGTGATCGGCGTGCAGGAGTTGTTGCTCAGCACGCAGATGGTCACCTCGGCGACGTTCCGCGTGTTCGAGTTGTACCTGGTGGTGGCGATCTATTTCCTGATGCTGACCACCCTGTGGGGTTTTTTCCAGCGTTGGCTGGAGGCACGCTTCGGCCAGTCCGACCGGCCTTCGGCGCCGCCACCGGCCTCCAGCCGCATGTTCGGGCGCAGTACCTTGAAACTGCTGAGGGGACGCTAGCCATGGCGCACAAAACTGACGAACTGATAATCGAAGCCCTGGACCTGCACAAGTCGTTCGGCGACTTGCAGATCCTCAAGGGCATCTCCCTGCAAGTGCGCCGCGGCGAAGTGGTGGTGTTGATCGGCGCCTCGGGCTCGGGCAAGACCACCTTCATCCGCTGCATCAACCTGCTGGAAGACATCCAGGGCGGACGCATCCGTGTCAACGGCCGTGCCATGGGCTACCGCGAACGCAGCGACGGCAGCCTGGTACGTGACTCGGAGCGCAACATCGCCCGCCAGCGCCGCGACATCGGCATGGTGTTCCAGCGCTTCAACCTGTTCCCGCACATGACCGCCCTGGAAAACATCATCGAGGCGCCGATCCACGTGCTCGGCACCCCGCGTGCCGAAGCCCTGGAGCAGGCCCGTGGCTTGCTCGCGCGGGTCGGCCTGGCGGACAAGGCCAACCACTACCCGTCGATGCTTTCCGGCGGCCAGCAACAACGGGTGGCGATTGCCCGCGCCCTGGCGATGAAACCCCAGGCCATGCTGTTCGACGAGCCCACCAGCGCCCTCGACCCGGAGACCGTCGGCGAAGTGCTGCAAGTGATGAAGGAGCTGGCCGAGGAGGGCATGACCATGGTGGTGGTCACCCACGAAATGGGCTTTGCCCGGGAAGTGGCCGACCGCGTGGTGGTGCTCGACCAGGGCGAGTTGATCGAACAAGGGCCGCCGGAACAGATCTTCAGCCACCCCAGCCACCCGCGTACCCGTGCGTTTCTCAGCCGCGTGTTATGACCTGAAACCTAGTGTGGAAGAACCTTTGCCATGTTGAAATTTTCGGCTCACGAGTACCCCTATCCGTCGCAGCGCCAGAGCGTGTTTGCCCAGCGCGGCATGGTCGCGGCGTCCCAACCGCTGGCTGCGCAGGCAGGCATCGAGATCATGCTACAGGGCGGTAACGCCATCGACGCCGCCATTGCCACGGCGGCCGCGTTGACGGTGGTCGAGCCCACCGGCTGCGGCCTGGGCGGTGACGCGTTCGCGCTGGTCTGGTGCCAGGGCCAGTTGCATGGCCTGAACGGCAACGGCCATGCACCGGCGGCCTTGAGTGTCGAGGCGGTTAAGGCGGCAGGGCATGAGCGGATGCCGCTGTATGGCTGGACCCCCGTCACCGTGCCCGGTTGCCCGTCGGCCTGGGCCGAGTTGTCGCAACGCTTCGGCAAGCTGCCGTTTGCCGAGTTGCTGCAACCGGCCATTCGCCTGGCACGGGACGGTTTTCCGCTGTCGCCGGTGGTCGCCCATCAATGGCAGATCGCGCTGGACGAGTTCGGCCCCCATCGAGACCCGGTGCTGGACGCCTGGTTCGCCACCTTCCTCATCGACGGCCGCGCGCCTCGGGCCGGGGAGCTGTTCCGCAACCCGGCCCAGGCCCGTACCCTCGAAGACCTCGCGCAAACCCGCTGTGAAAGCCTGTATCGCGGCGCCCTCGCCGAACGCCTGGATGCCCACTCCCGGGCCAGCGGCGGCTACCTGCGCGCCAGCGACCTCAAGGATTATCGAGCGCAGTGGGTGGAGCCGATCCACGTCAACTATCGCGGCGTCGACGTCTGGGAGATTCCCCCCAGCGGCCAGGGCCTCGTCGCCCTGATGGCGCTGAAAATCCTCGAAGGCTTCGATTTCGACCACCGCGACAGCCAGCAAACCTGGCACCGCCAACTGGAAGCCATGAAACTCGCCTACAGCGACGGCCTGCACTACATCACCGACCCGCTGCACATGCGCGTGGCCGTTGCGGATTTGTTGAGCGACGACTACAGCCGCCGCCGCCGCGCACAGATCGGCGAACAGGCCCAGCCACCCAAACCCGGCGATCCCCACGCCAGCGGCACGGTCTACCTGGCCACGGCGGACGGCGAAGGCAACATGGTCTCGTTCATCCAGAGCAACTACCACGGCTTCGGCTCCGGCGTGGTGCTGCCCGACAGCGGCATCGCCCTGCAGAACCGTGGGCAGGAATTCAGCCTCGATCCAGCCCACGCCAACTGCCTGGCGCCGGGCAAGAAAACCTTCCACACCATCATCCCCGGCTTCCTCACCAAAGACGGCCAGGCCCTTGGCCCGTTCGGCGTGATGGGCGGCTACATGCAGCCCCAGGGCCATGTGCAGATGGTGATGAACCTCGTGGATTTCGGCCTCAACCCGCAAGCCGCCCTGGACGCGCCACGCTGGCAATGGCTGGGCGAGATGAAAGTCGGCATCGAGCAAGGCGCCTCGCGCGACCTGGCCAACGCCCTGGCACGCCGCGGCCATCAAGTGCAAATCGCCAACGACCTCACCGACTACGGACGCGGGCAAATCATCCTGCGCGACCCGGTCAGCGGCGTTCTGTGCGGCGGCACCGAGCCGCGAGCAGACTCCCATATCGCCGTGTGGTGAGGACGATCTTGCCTCAATACCGTTGCTCCCACATGTTGACCTGTGAACCCGGTCAACTGTGGGAGCTGGCTTGCCTGCGAAAACGGCGGCCCAGGCGAAACCTCTGTTACCTGACCCACCGCCTTCGTAGCCTCGCTAAAGCTCGACAACTCCCACAGGGGATTGGGTTTGCAGGCTGTGGCAGGTGTACACCGCTCAAAATGTGGGAGCTGGCTTGTCGGGTCGCCGCATCGCTGCGAAGACGGCGGCCCAGGCGACATCGCACTCCCGCTTGCACCCGTACACCAGAACACTTGGGATAGTATTGGCGCCCAAGTCGTCACCGCTCTCCCAATCGAGGCTGTGTTCGACAAAACTCCTCACCCTGTCGAGCACGCCCCCCGATGGCCAAACCCGCTTTTTCCACACTGGACCTGGACGGCTTCGACTGGTCGATCCTGGCCCTGGTCCAGCATGACAACGCCGTGCCCCTGCGCACGCTGGCCGAAAAGGTCAACCTCTCCACCGCCGCCGTGCAGCGGCGGATCAAGCGCCTGGAAGAGGGCGGGGTGATCATCGCGAATGTCGCAGTGGTCGACCCGGCCAAAGCCGGCAAGCCGATCACCATCATTGCCGAGGTCTCGGTGGAGCGCACCAGCGCTGAAGCGTTGGCGGCGACCAAAGCCAGCTTCTGCGTACCCCAGGTGCAGCAGTGTTACTACGTCACCGGCGAAGCGGATTTCGTGTTGGTGCTCAACGTGGCGAGCATGCAGGAATACCAGGACCTCGCCGGGCAGCTGTTCGCCGAGAACCCCAATGTAAAGTGGTTCAAAACCCTGGTCGCGCTGGATCGGGTCAAGGTTGGCTTGCACGTGCCGGTGTGACGATGGCCCTTGGATAGTCGGTGTAGCCCCGCGTCGATGCCATCGAACGTGCTGCGATCGCCTTCAGCTTCTTGCGGGTAGCCGGGCACGAAGCCGAGGTATTTGGCAGGGATTGAAAAATAAACCCCAAAAACCTGTCCCTTTTTTTCGCGTCAGCGGTCATTCCAGGTAAGTGCCTATTATCGAGAGCTTCCTTCAATGCCCGTAGTCCGCCCCTTGCTCAACCTGAGCCTGCTGCTGAGCCTCAGCGCCGGCCCGCTATTCGCCACCGTCAGCTACGCCGACGACGCCCGCCGCAGTTACCAGGTGCCGGCCGGCAGCCTGAGTGCCGCGTTGACCCGGTTTGCCGGGCTGGCGGGGGTCAACCTGTCGGTGGACCCGGCGCTCGTCAGCGGCCGCAGCAGCAGCGGCCTAGCCGGTGAATATGGTGTGGAGGAGGGCTTCGCGCGGTTGTTGCAAGGCTCCGGCCTGCAACTGCAAGCCATGGGCGAGCACGCCTACAGGCTGATCCCTGCACCGGATGGCAGCACCCTCGAGCTGGCGCCAACCTCGATCCTCGGCACCACCGGCCTGTACGACGGCGACACCTACGCCGGCGGCCAAGTGGCACGCCGTGGCGCCCAGGGCACGCTGGGCACGCGGGACTTTATGGAAACCCCGTTCAGCATCACCACCTACACCGCCGACGCGGTGAAAAACCAGCAGGCGCGCACCCTCGGCGAACTGATCGCCAGCGACCCCTCGGTGCGCGCCACCAACCCGGCCGGTGGGCGTTACGAGCAATTCACCATTCGCGGGTTCAGCCTGTTCAACAGTGATGTGTCCTATAACGGCCTCTACGGCGTGCTGCCGACCTACACCATCGACATGGAAATGGCCGATCGCGTCGACATCTTCAAAGGCCCGACCCAGTTAATCAACGGCATCTCGCCCCGTGGCAGCGTGGGCGGCGGGATCAACGTGGTGCCCAAACGCGCCACCGACAAGGACATCACCTCGTTCACCGGCACCTGGGCTTCCGAAAGCCAGGCAGGCGGGGCAGTGGATGTGGGCCGACGATTCGGCGAAGACAACCAGTTCGGCATCCGCTTCAACGGCGTGAAGCAAGCCGGCAATACCGCCTGGGATCACCAGAGCGTCGACCGCGAAATGGCCGTGCTCGGCCTGGATTTTCGCGGCGAGCGTCTGCGCCTTTCTACCGACATCGGCCACACCGAACGCGACACCGATGCGCCCCAGGAGCGTGTCCAGGTGGCCGCCGCCGCACCCGTGCCAAAGGCCAGCGACGTGCGCCGCAACTATGCGCAAGGCTGGAGCAAGGCGCGCACCAACGACACCTTTGGCACCTTCAACGGCGAGTACGACCTCAGCGACAACGTGATGCTCTACGGCGGCGTCGGCGCGCGTAAAAGCAGCCACGACTTCCTGCGTCACGCCGTTTCCGTCACCAACGCCGCCGGCGATTTCAAAGTGCAGCCCCGCGACTTCACCCGCGATGAAAACGTGCGCACCTACACGGCTGGCGTGCGCAACTGGTTCCACACCGGGCCGGTGAGCCATGAGGTCAACCTGGCGGCCAGCTATTTCTACATGGACTTCACCAACGGCGGCGCGCGTTATGGCGAGTCGTCGAGCAACCTCTACAACCCGGTGCAAACCTCCGCGCCATCCATCGCTACGCGCCAGGACGCCAAGGTCTACACCGAAAACAAATTCAGCGGCGTGGCCTTGTCCGATACCCTCGGTTTCTTCGACGACCGCCTGCTGCTGACCCTCGGCGCACGCTGGCAGCGGGTCAAGGTGGATGACTGGAGCAATGGCATCAAAGGCAAGACCGCCTACGACGAAGAAAAACTCTCGCCCTCCGGCGGCCTGCTGTTCAAGGCCACCGACCGGCTGTCGCTGTACGCCAACTACATGGAAGGCCTGAGCCAGGGCAAGATCGCGCCGACCACCTCAAGCAACAGCGACGAAATCTTCCCGCCGTTCATCAGCCGCCAGGTTGAAGTCGGCGCCAAGTACGACGCCGGCGCCTTCGCCGTGACGGCAGCGGTGTTCCGTATCAAGCAGCCGGCCTATGAAACCAACGCCACCACGAAGCTGTTCGGGCCCAACGGCAAACGCGAGAACGCTGGCGCGGAGTTGAGCGTGTTCGGCGAACCGCTCAAAGGTGTGCGCTTGCTCGGCGGCGTGATGTACATCGACAGCAAACTCAAGGACACCACCAACGGCACCTGGGACGGCAACCGCGCCCCGGCCACGCCCAAGTACAACGTCAACCTCGGCGCCGAATGGGACGTGCCGGGCCTTGAAGGCGTGACCCTGACCAGCCGTGGCATCCATTCCAGCTCGCAGTACCTGGACCAGTCCAACGTCAAGGAAATCGACGCCTGGAACCGTATCGACGTCGGCGCGCGCTATGCCTTCAAGGTGGATGACAAGCACGTGACCTTGCGCGCTAACGTGGAGAACGTCGCGGATAAACGCTACTGGAGTTCGGCCGGTGCGTCGGATGACAGCGAGCCGGGTCTGACCCTGGCGACACCGCGTACTTACCTGCTGTCGGCCACCGTCGATTTCTAACTGGTATACATCGATCAAAACTGTGGGAGCGGGCTTGCTCGCGAATGCGGTGGGTCAGTTGATAAATCAGGCGACTGATACATCGCTTTCGCGAGCAAGCCCGCTCCCACATTTGAAGCGCGGCGCCCGTGCTAATAAGAATGTTTTTTGATCACACCGCCCCGATATGGAATAGTACCCGCCGTTTTCCCTGGCCTGTCTAGCCTGGGTGTTTCAACGCCGAGGTCCTCTTCATGCGAATGCTGCGCTCCATCCCCACTCTTGCCGCCTGCCTCCTGGCGTTTTCTTCAAGCGTGCTCAGCGCTGCGCCCATCGACCTCAATGACGGCCAACACGCCGTGCACCTGCCGGATGCGCCCAAGCGCGTGGTGGTGCTGGAATTCTCCTTTCTTGACAGCCTCGCCGCCGTGGCTGTAACGCCGGTCGGCGCCGCCGATGATGGCGACGCCAACCGCGTCTTGCCCCGTGTGCGCCAGGCCATCGGCCAATGGAAGTCCGTGGGCCTGCGCTCGCAGCCGAGCATCGAGGAAATTGCCCGGCTCAAGCCCGACCTGATCGTCGCCGACCTCAACCGCCACCAGGCGTTGTACAGCGACCTGTCGAGCATCGCGCCGACGCTGCTGTTGCCGTCACGCGGTGAGGATTACCAGGGCAGCCTGAAATCCGCCGAGCTGATCGGCAAGGCGCTGGGCAAGAGCGCGCAGATGCAAGCGCGTATCCAGCAGAACCGCGAAAACCTCAAGGCCATCGCCCAACAGATCCCCGCTGGCGCCAGCGTGCTGTTTGGCGTCGCCCGTGAAGACAGCTTTTCCGTACACGGCCCGGACTCCTACGCCGGTAGCGTGCTGCAAGCCATCGGCCTGAAAGTGCCGTCGGTGCGTGCCAACGCGGCGCCGACCGAATTCGTCAGCCTGGAGCAACTGCTGGCCCTCGACCCCGGTTGGTTGCTGGTGGGTCATTACCGGCGCCCGAGCATCGTCGATAGCTGGAGCAAACAGCCGCTGTGGCAAGTGCTTGGCGCTGTGCGCAATCAGCACGTCGCCGAAGTGGACGGCGACAGCTGGGCGCGCAACCGTGGCGTGCTGGCGTCGGAGCAGATCGCCGAAGACGCCTTGGCGATTCTCAAAGGCGGCAAAGCCGTATTGAGTCAATAAGCGTGCAGCGCAGTTTCGCGGCGGCGGGCATCGTGCTGCTGGGCGCCGTGTTGTTCTGGTGCTCGCTGTACAGCTGGTCGCCGTTCACGATTACGGCGACGGACGCGTGGAATGGCGTGGTCCATCAGGGCAGCGTCGGCGGCAATATGGCCTACATCGTGGCCCAGCTGCGGGTGCCGCGTGCGGTGTGTGCGGCGTTGGTCGGCGCCTGCCTGGGCCTGGCCGGTGCGTTGATGCAGGGCATCACGCGCAACCGCCTGGCCTCGCCTTCCTTGTTTGGGGTGACGGCCGGCGCGGCGTTGGGCTTGGCGTTGTTCTCGACGGGTTTGGTCGCACCGCCGTTTGCCGGTGGTGCGTTATTGATGACGTGCGTGGGCGGTGCGTTGGCCTGGGTCACGGTGTTCAGCCTCGGCGGCGCCTGGTCGCCGACCACCGCCCAAGGTCGCCTGGTATTGGCCGGTGTGGCCGTCGCGGCGTTGTGCGCGGCCTTGACCCGGCTCACCGTCATCCTGGTCGAGGCCCAGGCGCAAAGCGTGCTCAACTGGCTGGCCGGTTCGCTGGCCAACGTCGGCGCCGCGCAAGTGCAGTTGCTCTGGCCCTGCACCCTGATCGGCGGCCTGTGGGCGCTGTGGTGCGCCCCCCGGCTGAACCTGGTCAACCTCGGCGAAGACGCCGCGCGCTCGTTGGGCGTGGGCATCGCCAGCCTGCGTTTGCAGGTGTTTGTCGCCAGCCTGTTGCTGGTGGGGGCGAGTGTCTGCGCCGTGGGGCCGATTGGGTTTGTCGGGCTGATCGCGCCGAATATCCTGCGCCAGTTCCTTGGCAATGATTACCGCTGGCTGATCCCGCTGAGTGCCGCCTTGGGCGCGGTGATCGTGCTCGGCGCCGACCTGCTCAGCCGTGCCGTGGCCTTTCCGGTGGAAACCCCGGCGGGCGTGGTCACCGCGTTGATCGGCGCGCCGTTCTTCCTCTTTCTTGCCAGGCGCGCCCTATGATCCGCCCAAGCTTGCGCCTGTGGCTGCTGCTCGGCCTGTTGCTGCTGGCGATGTTTATCAGCCTCAGCGCGGGCACCTTGTGGCTCAAGCCCGCCACCGTGCTGGAGCGCCTGCTGGCCCACGACGCCCTCGACTTTGAAGTGTGGAACCACCGCCTGCCGCGCAGCCTGATCGCGATCCTTGCCGGTGCCGCCTTCGGCTTGGCCGGCGCGATTGTGCAGGGCGTGATCCGCAACCCGCTGGCCTCGCCGGAAATCCTCGGCGTGACCCAAGGCGCCGGGCTGGCGCTGACCGTGGCGATCATCAGTTGGCCGCAGTTGCCGATTGCCTGGCTGCCACTGGTGGCGTGCCTGGGCGGGGCGGGCGGCGCGTTGCTGTTGGCGCTGTACAACACCGGCGTGAGTTTCTCCGGGGTGCGCTTTGCCCTGTCCGGGGTGGCGATTGCGGTGACGTTGTCCAGCGTCACCGAGTTCCTGATCCTGTCCCACCCGCTGGATATCAACACCGCGCTGCTGGCCCTCACCGGCAGCCTGTGGAGCCGCAACTGGCACCATGTGGCGCTGGTGTTGCCGTTCCTCCTATTGATCCCGCTGGGCCTGTGCCTGGCCAAGCCGCTGAACCTGATCGGCCTTGGCGACGAAGCGGCCCATAGCCTGGGCACCGCGCTGAACCGCACGCGCTGGTTGGCGATGGCCTGCGCGGTGCTGCTGACCAGCCTGGGCGTGGGGGTGATCGGGCCGATTGGTTTTATTGGCCTGGTCGCACCGCATATGGCGCGCAGGCTGGTGGGCGGGCATCACCAGTTTCTACTGCCGGCGGCGATGCTGATCGGCGCGCTGCTGCTGGTGCTGGCCGACACGCTGGGGCGCACCTTGATCGCCCCCAGCGAAATCCCCGCCGGGGTGCTCACGGCGGTGATTGGCGCACCGTATTTTCTTTGGTTGCTGGCACGGTTCAAGGGCTGATGACATGAGTATTCTGCAGGCACACCAGCTCGATATCGGTTACGGCGCGACGCGCATCGTGCAAGGGCTGTCGTTCACGCCGCCAGCGGGCAAGGTCACGGCGTTGATCGGCCCCAATGGCTGCGGCAAGTCCACGTTGCTCAAGGCGTTTGCGCGCATTCTCAAGCCGACCCAGGGCGAACTGACCCTGGATGGCCAGGCCTACGCCAGCCTTTCCGCGCGCGAGTTGGCGCGACAGATCGCGTTTTTGCCGCAAGTGTTGCCGGTGCCGGAAGGCGTCAGCGTGCGCCAGTTGGTTGCCTATGGCCGCAGCCCGCATAACTCGTTGTGGGGGCGTTTGAGCGGCAACGACCAGTCCCATGTGACCCAAGCGATGCAACGGCTGGAGCTGGACGTGCTGGCGGATCGCGCCTTGGCGGATTTGTCCGGCGGCCAGCGCCAGCGCGCGTGGCTGGCGATGGTATTGGCGCAGAACGCGCCGGTGGTGTTGCTGGATGAGCCGACCACTTACCTCGATATCAGTCATCAGGTTGAACTGATGGATCTGATGGGGGAGTTGGCGGCGGAGGGCAAGACGGTGATTACCGTGCTGCATGACATCAACCAGGCGTGTCGGTATGCCGACCATGTGGCGGTGATGCATGGCGGCAAGTTGGTGGCCGATGGGGCGCCGGCGGCGGTTATCAGTGCTGAGTTGATGCGGCAGGTATTTGATGTGCAGGTGCAGATCATGCAGGAGCCGGTAGCCGGCACCCCCATGTGCCTGATCGAAAAAAGCACCCGCCCTCAAGCCTGACTCGGTTAAAAACTGTGGGAGCGGGCTTGCTCGCGAAAGCGGTGGATCAGTTAAAGCATCTTTGACTGACACACC
>NZ_JANLGL010000339.1:0-4180 GCF_024655625.1 Pseudomonas sp. 18.1.10 | reverse complement strand
AGTCACCGAAAATGTTGCCTGATACACCGCCATCGCGGGCAAGCCCGGCTCCCACAGGGATCATTGGCGTGTTCAAAAAGGTGATTGACCTGTGGCTCGTTAGGACAAGGCCTACACGATGGTGAGCGATGCTCAGTCGTGGTCAATATCCAGCTTCGCAAACGTCACCCTTGCCCCTTCCTTGCTATCCCCACTGTTGTCCTGCACATACACCCCCGCCTTGAAATACAACGGCTTGGCTCCCCACGCCGCGCCGATGCGTTCATTCCACTCGCCGTCAGCCGCATACACGCTGAGCAACCCGGCCTTATTCAGATTAATGACGTAGGTAAAGCTTTTCTCCAACGGCACATTGGACGCCACCGTAATCACCCGTCCCTCGCCATCATCCGGTCGCATGCGCACCTTGGCGACGATATTGCCGGTCTGGGTTTTCTCCTTGAATTGATACTCCAGCTTAATCAGTGGCTTCTGGCTGTCATACGCATGAATCTGCCCGATAACGACTTTGCCGGAAGAGGGCACTTGGTTGACCTCCAACGTGGCCCGCAGGAAGTTGTTCGCATCCGGGTAAGTCCAGTTGCGCAATCGCCCATCGGCGTAGGTTTCGCGTAGTTCGCTGCGTGGGTAAATGGCGTTTTCCGTGCGGGTGCCGGTGACGGGTGTCCAGAATTGCACGTTGCTGCCTTCGGCCTGGAAGTATTGATCCTTGAAGCCGCTGAGCAGTTTCGGGGTGTCGATGGTCGCGGGGGGCGAGCCGACCGGGATGCTGAGGTTCCAGGTGGAAAGATCGATCATGGTGTAGGCCTTTTACAGAAGGTGAAGGCTTTGGCCCGTGGGCCAGACGGGTTCTTTATAGGCGGTGGTCCCGCGGTTGTTAAACATTTTCTGACGATTTATTGGCGCCAAATGAATGCCAAAAAGCCATGTTTCCCATGATCCGTGGCCTGTAGGGGTTGACCGTTAGTCGGCTTCCTGAGCTTTGCATCAATGATGGCATCCACGTCACTTCTGCTTTAACGGAACCGGGTCTAGAGTGAGCCCTCAGGGTTTGTCCGGGTTTTCTCTCAAAAATGACCGGAATGGCTCCTTAAGGAAGAGACGTAGCATGGATTGCGCTCCACATAACGGCGATGGCAGTTCGGTTCTTCTGGTGGTCGATGACTACCCGGAAAACCTCATCAGCATGCGTGCGCTTTTGCAGCGTGAGGACTGGCGGGTAATGACCGCCGCGTCCGGGCTGGAAGCGCTGGAATTGCTACTGGCCCACGAAGTCGACCTGGTTTTGCTCGACGTACGCATGCCCGGCATGGACGGGTTTGAAGTGGCGCGGCTGATGCGCGGCAGCCAACGCACACGCATGACGCCGATTATCTTTCTCACCGCGCACGCCCAATCGCCCGCCGCGGTGCTGGAAGGTTATGCCAGCGGTGCGATCGACTACCTGTTCAAGCCCTTTGATCCGCACATCCTCAAGCCCAAGGTCCAGGCGCTGCTGGAGCACCAGCGCAATCGCCGGGCCTTGCAGCGCTTGAGTCATGACCTGGAGTCGGCTCGCGCCTTCAATGCGTCGGTGCTGGACAACGCCGCCGAAGGCATCCTGGTGGTGGGCGAGGGCAGCGTGATCCAGTACGCCAACCCGGCGATTTCGCGGCTGCTGAATGCGACGATGGCCGAGTTGCAGGGCGAGAGTTTCCTGAGTTTCCTGCAAAAACCCCACGTGCCCGCCTGGTTGAGCTTCCCGATGTACGAGGCGTATTGCAAAGGCGAAACCTGGCGCCAGCACGACGCCATTTTGCGCACCAGTCGCGGCCAGCAGGTGCCGGTGGCGTTGTCCAGCGCACCCTTGCCCGCCGAGCAGAAGGCCATGGTGGTGACGGTGCTGGACATGTCCGAAGTGCGCCATCTGCACCAGCAACTGGAGTTCCAGGCGGTTACCGACCCGTTGACCGGCCTGCTGAACCGGCGCGGTTTCCATCAGGCCGTGGAAAACACGTTGCTGCGCAGCGAGCGTAACGAACACGCGCTGGTGTTGCTGTACCTGGACCTCGACGGTTTCAAGCGGGTCAACGACTCCTTGGGCCATGACGCGGGGGATCGGGTGCTGCGCTGGGTGTCGGAACAAATGCAGGCGTGCCTGCGTTCCGGTGACATCCTGGGGCGCATGGGCGGGGATGAGTTCACCGCGTTGCTGGAGCTGGAATTCGCCGAGCAAGCGGCCAAGATTGCAGAAAAACTCATCGAACGCGTGTCGATCTGCCAACAGATCGAGGGCCTGGATGTGATGCTCGGGGTCAGTATCGGCATCGCCACCTTCCCCGATTGCGGCGCAGACTTGAGCGGCCTGCTGCGGGCGGCAGACATCGCCATGTACGAAGCCAAGCGCGCGGGGCGTCAGCAGTATCGTTATTACGACCAGGAAATGAACGGCCGCGCCCGCTCACGGCTGATGCTCGAAGACAGTGTGCGCACGGCCATCGAGAACAAGGACTTCACCTTGGTGTACCAGCCCCAGGTGTCGGTGGAGGATGGGCGCTTGCGTGGCGTCGAAGCGCTGTTGCGCTGGCAACACCCCAGCGTCGGCGATGTGCCGCCGGGGCTGTTTTTGCCGCTGCTGGAAGAGGCACGCCTCATCAGCCAGTTGAGCGCCTGGATCTACCAGCAAGTCGCAGCCCAGCGCCAGGCGTGGCAATCGACCTTCGATCCTGAGTTGGTGTTGAGCGTGAGCCTGAGCAGCAACCAGTTCAATATGCCCAACCTCGCGGCCCAGCTGCAGCAGGTGCTGGAGCGACATGGTTTGCAGGGGCGCCAGTTGGAGGTGGAGATTGGCGAAGACAGCTTGACCAGCAACCTGGAAGAGTCCGCCAAGCAGCTCAAGCTGCTGCGCCAGGTCGGGGTGCGCATCGCCCTGGATGATTTCGGCATGGGCCATTGTTCCCTGGCCCATCTGCGTGACCTGGATTTCGATACGCTCAAGCTCGACCCGCAGTTAGTCTCGCGCCTGCCAGGCTCGCCACGGGATGCGGCGATGGCGCGCAGCATCATCGAACTGTGCGGGCATTTTGATGTGCTGGTGGTCGCCGAAGGCGTGGCGACGCAGGCCCAGGCCGAGTGGCTCAAGGCCAATGGTTGCCCGTTTATCCAGGGGCCGTGGGTGGCGCAGCCATTGATGGCGCAAGAGATCGTGGCCTGGACGCCCCCTCGCCTGGGCTGAATTCGCTACACTGGCGGCCATTCGAACCCTGTTGCAGACCCCATGACCGCGCTGAAATACCTCCAGGCCTATCCCGCTGCGCTCCAGGAGCAAGTGCGCCAATTGATCGCCAAAGACCAGTTGGGTGCTTACCTGGAGCAGCGTTACCCCGAGCGCCACGCCGTGCAAAGTGACAAGGCCCTGTACGCCTACGCGCTGGCCTTGAAGCAGGAGCACCTGCGCAACGCACCGGCCATCGACAAAGTGCTGTTCGATAACCGCCTCGACCTGACCCACCGCGCCCTCGGCCTGCACACCACGATTTCACGGGTGCAGGGTGGCAACCTCAAATCGAAGAAAGAGATCCGCATTGCCGCGCTGTTCAAGGACGCGGCGCCGGAGTTCCTGCGCATGATCGTGGTACACGAACTGGCGCACTTCAAGGAATCGGACCACAACAAGGCGTTCTATAAACTCTGCGACTACATGATGCCGGGCTACCATCAGGTGGAATTCGACCTGCGGGTGTACCTCACGTATCGCGACCTGCAAGGCAAACCCTGAGCGCACAAGGCGATTGACCATGGATGTGAGCAAGACCAAGAGCAGCTTCTACCGCCGCCTGTATGTGGCGTATCTGATCGACAGCGGCCTGGCCAGCAACGTGCCGGCGCTGACCGACGTGACCGGCATGCCGCGGCGCACGGCGCAGGACACGATTGCGGCGTTGGCCGACCTGGACATCGTGTGTGAATTCGAGCAGGAAGACGGTGCGCGCAACCATGCGGGGCAGTATCGGATTCGCAGTTGGGGGGCGATTGATCGGGGTTGGATTGAGGGGAATCTGGCTTCGGTGAAGCAGGTGTTGGGGTATCCCTGAAGGTCGGTGGCGAATCGTCTGACGCCTTCGCGAGCAAGCCCGCTCCCACATTCGACCGCATTCCAACTGATGTACGCGGTTAAATGTGGGAGCGGGCTTGCTCGCGA
>NZ_JANLGL010000338.1:0-4203 GCF_024655625.1 Pseudomonas sp. 18.1.10 | reverse complement strand
AGCGGTGGATCAGTTGATAAATGTGTATCTGATGCAACGCTTTCGCGAGCAAGCCCGCTCCCACACAAGCCCATTCCAACCTATGGATGTGTGCCGGCCTGAAAGGTGTTTTTCAGGCAAAAAAAAAGCGGTACACCGACCAAGTGCACCGCCAAAAATGCCGTTAAGCACAGCAACAACGATTCGATAAATCAGTCCAGCAGCGCCAGCGCCTCGGCGGTGACTTCCTGGATACGTGCCCAGTCGCCGTTCTTGATCCACTCGGGATCAAGCATCCAGCTACCGCCCACGCACATCACGTTTTTCAACGCCATGTAGCTCTTGATGTTGGCTGGGCCAACGCCGCCAGTCGGGCAGAATTTCACTTCGCCGAACGGGCCGCCGAGGGCCTTGATCGCCGCGACGCCGCCACTGACTTCCGCCGGAAACAGCTTGAAGCGGCGATAACCCAGGCCATAACCTTCCATGATCCCGGACGCATTGCTGATGCCCGGCAGCAGCGGGATCGGGCTGTGGACCGAGGCTTCCAGCAGGTCGCGGGTGATGCCTGGGGTGACGATAAACTGCGAACCGGCCACTTCCGCCGCTTCGAGCATATGGCGATCCAGCACGGTGCCAGCACCGGTGCAGAGTTCCGGGCGTTGCTCGCGCAGGACCTGAATGGCCTTGAGGCCGAACTCGGAACGCAGGGTCACTTCCAATGCGGTCAAACCACCGGCTGCCAGGGCATCGGCCAGCGGCAGGATGTCCTGTTCGCGGGCGATGGTAATCACCGGCAGGATCCGCGCCTTGGCGCAGAGGCTGTCGATCAAGGCAACTTTATCCGCCATGGACACGGTCGGTTGAGGGCTTTTCATAGCGGCTGATCCTTGGCTCATGGGCACCAGTAAATCTCTAATGTAGGTTGCAAAAACGCGCGAATCGGCATGGCAGCAACGTCGTCACTGGCCAGCGCGGCGCTCAAGGTGGTCAATTTCGAACTGCCGGAAATCGACAGCACGGTGTAGGTCGCCGTGGCCAGCAGTGCGCGACTCATGGTCAGGCGCTGGTGCGGCACGGTCGGCGCCAGCATCGGCCAGCAACGGCGGGTACCGTCGGGCTTCAAGGCTTCGGCCAGGTTCGGGCTGTTGGGGAACAGCGACGCGGTGTGACCGTCATCGCCCATGCCCAGCACCAGCACGTCAATCGCCGGCAACTCAGCCAGCAGGCGATCGGCCTGCTCGGCAGCGTCTTCAAGGTTGGCCGCAGCGCTGTAGAGGCTGAGGAACTTGGCCTTGGCCGCCGGGCCTTGCAGCAGGTGCTGCTTCAACAGGCCGGCGTTGCTGTCAGCGTGTTCCACCGGCACCCAGCGTTCGTCGGCCAGGGTGATGGTCACCTTGGACCAGTCCAGGCCCTGCTTGGCCAGGTGCTGGAAAAACGCCACGGGGCTACGGCCACCGGACACCACCAACGTCGCTTCGCCACGGGCACTGATGGCCGCGCGCAATTGCTCGGCCACGTCATTGGCCAGGCCTTCCGCCAACAGCACCGGCGTGCGGTACTCATGGGGCGTGACGCCCTGGGGCAGTTTCAACTCAGATATCGCCATACCACGACCTCCCATCCCGCGTAATCAGTGCAATGGAGCTCATCGGCCCCCACGAACCCGCCGCGTACGGCTTGGGTGCATCGCCGGACTTTTTCCAACCGGCGATCAACTGGTCACACCACTTCCACGCGGCTTCGATTTCATCTTTGCGCACAAACAGGTTCTGGTTGCCGCGCATCACTTCCAACAACAACCGCTCGTAGGCATCGGGAATCCGTGCGCTGCGATAGGTGTCGGAAAAATTCAGTTGCAGCGGGCCGCTGCGCAGTTGCATGCCCTTGTCCAGGCCTTGCTCCTTGGTCATCACGCGCAAGGAAATGCCTTCGTCCGGCTGCAGGCGGATAATCAGTTTGTTGCTGATCTGCAAGCGCTGCTCGGGGGCGAAGATGTAGTGGGACGGTTCCTTGAAGTGGATAACGATCTGCGACAGCTTTTGCGGCATGCGCTTGCCGGTCCGCAGGTAGAACGGCACGCCGGCCCAGCGCCAGTTGCGGATATCGGCACGCAGGGCGACGAAGGTTTCGGTGTCGCTCTGGGTGTTGGAATTCTCTTCTTCCAGGTAACCCGGCACCGGCTTGCCCGCGCTGTAGCCGGCGATGTACTGGCCGCGCACCACCTGGGTGGTCAGGCCTTCCGGGCTGATGGGCGCCAGGGCCTTGAGCACCTTGACCTTCTCGTCACGGATACTGTCGGCGGACAAGTCGGCCGGCGGGTCCATGGCGATCAGGCAAAGCAGTTGCAGCAGGTGGTTCTGGATCATGTCCCGCAGCTGGCCGGCCTTGTCGAAATAGCCCCAGCGGCCTTCGATACCAACTTGCTCGGCCACGGTGATTTCCACGTGGGAGATGTAGTTCTGGTTCCACTGGGTTTCGAACAGGCTGTTGGCGAAACGCAGGGCGATCAGGTTCTGGACGGTTTCCTTGCCCAGGTAGTGGTCGATGCGGTAGGTGCGGTTCTCCGGGAAGAACTGCGCCACGGCGTCGTTGACCTTGCGCGAGGACTCCAGGTCGGAACCGATGGGCTTTTCCAACACGACGCGGGTGTTTTCCGCCAGGCCAGCCTTGGCCAGGTTTTCGCAGATCGCGCCGTACACGGCTGCCGGGGTGGCGAAGTAGGCGATCAGGCGTTGCTCGCTGCCGACTTTTTCCGCCAGGGCGACATAGTCGTCGGCGTTCTTGAAATCGACGTGGACGTAGGTCAGGCGCGCCAGGAAACGCTGGGCGATGGTTTCGTCCAGTTCCTTGCCAACGTAGCTGCGCAGTTCTTTTTCGATATGGGCCAGGTGCTGTTGCTCGGTCCCGGCTTCACGGGCCAGGGCCAGGATGCGCGTGTCGTCGTGCAAGAGCCCGGCGCCATCGAGTTGATAGAGGGCAGGAAATAACTTGCGCAGCGCCAGATCACCCAAGGCGCCAAACAGGGCAAAGGTGCAGGGTTCTACGGTTATCGAAGGCATGATGTTTGTTCTTTTATCAAGTTAAGCTACAAATACCTTTTTTCAAGGCATCACTCAAGGAAAAATGTAGTAATAACCACAACATTTTCCCGAAATACGCATTCCGAGTGGTGGTGTTCAGCTACCCTCAGTAGGATAGGCCACCGCAAAAGGCCGCTCGTCGATTGCTTGCCACCTTTTATTTGCATCGTCGCCCGAAGGAAAGACTGAATGGACCGCGTGCGAAATCTTCTGGAACAGATCCGGAACCGCCTCGAAGAATTGAACAAGGCCGAGAAAAAAGTCGCCGAGGTCATCCTGCTCAACCCACAGCAGGCGACCCGCTTCTCTATCGCAGCCCTCGCCCAAGCCGCCTCGGTCAGTGAGCCGACGGTCAACCGCTTCTGCCGCTCGTTCGGCGTCAGCGGCTACCCTGAACTGAAACTGCAACTGGCGCAAAGCCTGGCCAGTGGCGCGGCCTATGTCAGCCGCGCCGTGGAAGCCGATGATAACCCTGAGGCCTACACCCAGAAGATTTTTGGCAGCGCCATTGCCTCCCTGGACAGCGCTTGCCAGGCGCTGGACCCGAACCTTATCAGCAAGGCCGTGGACCTGTTGATCCAGGCGCGGCAGATCCACTTCTTCGGCCTTGGCGCTTCGGCGCCGGTGGCCATGGATGCGCTGCACAAGTTCTTCCGCTTCAACCTGTCGGTCACCGCCCACGCAGACGTGCTGATGCAGCGCATGATCGCGTCGGTGGCGCACACGGGCGAGCTGTTCGTGATTATTTCCTACACCGGGCGTACCCGCGAGTTGGTGGAAGTGGCGCGTATCGCCCGGAGCAATGGCGCTTCGGTGCTGGGTGTGACTGCCGAGAACTCACCGCTGGCCAAGGCCAGTACGGTGAGCCTGAATATTCCGTTGCCGGAAGATACCGACATCTACATGCCGATGACCTCGCGGATCATTCAGTTGACGGTGCTGGATGTGCTGGCGACCGGCATGACCTTGCGCCGTGGCGTGGATTTCCAGCCGCATCTGCGCAAGATCAAAGAGAGCTTGAATGACAGCCGGTATCCGGTGGGGGATGAGTTCAACTAGGCCTGGGATCTCGACCAGCAGGACCGGCCTCTTCGCGAGCAAGCCCGCTCCCACATTCGACCGCATTCTCATGCTGGAACTC
>NZ_JANLGL010000337.1:0-4243 GCF_024655625.1 Pseudomonas sp. 18.1.10 | reverse complement strand
ACCCACCGCTTTCGCGAGCAAGCCCGCTCCCACACAAGCCCGCTCCCACATTTGGCCTGTGTCCAGTCAGAGGTATTTGAGCCAAGCCAGGTCGCGGCGCCGTGCTTTAAGGTCCGCAAACCAACGCACGGGCGGATACAGCACCAACGGCAACAACAGCGCGACCAGCCAAATTGCGCCCATACCGTCTGCGCCAAAATAGCTGCCTTGATTGAGGCCAAACAACGCAACACAAGCAACATAGAGCACTTTCAACACATACAGATGCAGCAGATAAAAGAACATCGGCGCCGCCCCAAACGTCGCCAGCATGCCAATCCACCGCTTATGCCCCACACGCTCAAACGCCAGCAACAGCAGCAACCCCATCCCCAGCGTCAACGCCAGGAACAACAGCGAAGGCGGATACTTGGTCACGTTGAAAAAACTCATCAGCGTCTGCACACCACTCTCATACGCCTGCCAAGGCTTCTCGCCGTAGCCATTGAGCGCACGCAACAGCACAAACCCAACCAACGCCGCCACGCCTGCCAACGCCAGGTAGCGCTGACGCAACGCCGGCTGCACTCCATTGGCAAACCACGGGCCCAGGCCATAGCCCAGCGCAATCACGCCGATCCACGGCAACACCGGGTAGGTGATACGCAGGCGCAGGTTGTCACCGACGTCGATCCAGCTGCGTTCATGCAGGATTGCCCAGCCATTTTGCAGCAGCGAACCTGGCGCGAAGTGCAGGCCGTCCAGCAGGTTGTGCCCGCCAATCAGGGCAATCGCCACCGCGAACAACAGCGGGCGCGGCAGCCACACCAATGCGGCAAGGGCGAGCATGCTCACACCAATCGCCCAGATCACTTGCAGGTAGATCACGCTGGGCGGCAGTTGGAAGGTCCAGGCGAAGTTGACCAGGGTGAATTCCAGCACCACCAGGAACAACCCGCGCTTGAACAGGAACGCCGACACGTCGCGGCGGCCTTGGTATTTCTGGCCGTACAGCCACGCCGACAAGCCGGTGAGCAAGACAAACACCGGGGCGCACAGGTGGGCGAGGGTGCGGCTGATAAACAACGCCGGCTCGGTGCTGTCGATGCTCATCGGGTCGCTGACCTGGCGGTGCAGCAGGAAGGTTTCGCGCACGTGGTCCAGCAGCATGAACAGGATCACCAGGCCGCGCAGGGCGTCGATGGAAAGCAGGCGTTGGCGCAGGGGGACAGCGTCGGGCATGGGCAGGGATCGCAGGGTAGGGTGGAAATTGGGTGTTATCCTATAACATTAATCTGCCTGCTGCCGGGTTCTAGGCCACGCCTCGATCAAAACTGTGGGAGCGGGCTTGCCCGCGAAGGCGTCGTGTCAGTCACCACAAATGCTGGCTGAGCCATAGCTATCGCAGGCAAGCCAGCTCCCACATTGGGCCGCGTCGTCTGTTCGACTCTGCTAACGTCTGCCAAATCGCTTACGCAGGTATTTACCATGACCACCGCAAAATCCGTCATCGACTTCTGGCAAAACGCCGGCCCCCAGCGTTGGTTCGCCAAGGACGAGGCCTTCGACGCCCGCTTTCGCGACACCTTCCACAGCGCCCACCTGCAAGCCGCCCGCCGCGAGCTGGAAAGCTGGCTGGACTCGGCAGAAGGCGCCCTGGCGCTGCTGATCCTGCTCGACCAATACCCGCGCAATGCCTTTCGCGGCACGGCCCATATGTTCGCCACCGATCCGTTGGCCCGCCTGTATGCCGGGCGCATGATCGATGCCGGGTGGGATCAGTTGATCGTGCCTGCCTTGCGTGCGTTCTGCTACCTGCCGTTCGAGCATTCGGAAGACCCGGCGGACCAGCAGCGTTCCCTGGCCCTCAACCAGACGCTGGACGCCAACACCTACCACTGGGCCAAGGAGCACGCCGAGATTATCCAGCGCTTTGGGCGGTTTCCTCATCGCAACCAGGTGTTGGCCCGCGCCAGCACTGAGGAGGAGCAGGCTTTTTTGGACAAGGGTGGGTTCGCCGGATAGGTCATTCCCGCCAGGAATGCCCCTATAAAAACCTACCATTGTCTTTCCCGCCGCAGATCTCGTAGCGTGGGCTTTCATCCAAGGAGCCTCACCATGACCCAACCTCAGTTGCGCCTGTACGTTGATGCCCAGTACACCAGCCCTTACGCGATGTCGGTGTTTGTCACCCTGCGGGAAAAGGGCCTGGCGTTTGATACCGTGACCGTCGATCTGGACACCGCGCAACACCAGACGACCGACTTTGCCAGGCTGTCCCTGACCCAGCGCGTGCCCACCCTGGAGGAGGGCGATTTTGCACTGTCGGAATCGTCGGCGATCACTGAATACCTGGAAGAGATCCATCCCGAGACAGCGGTGTACCCGGCCGACCCCAAGCAGCGCGCGCGGGCGCGGCAGGTGCAGGCGTGGCTGCGCAGCGATTTGCTGGCGATTCGCCAGGAGCGTTCGACGCTGGTGGTGTTTTGCGGGCAGAAGATGCCGCCGTTATCGCCCGTGGCCCAGGCGGCAGCGCAGAAGTTGATCGCTGCGGCGCAAGCATTGTTGGCAGGTAACCCCGACTACCTGTTTGGCACCTGGTCGATTGTCGACGTGGACCTGGCAGTGATGCTCAATCGCCTGATCCTCAACGGTGACAGCGTGCCCGCCGAGATGGTCGTCTATGCGCAACGCCAGTGGCAACGGCCGTCGGTGCAGGCCTGGGTCAACCTGCCGCGCCCTGCGCTCTAGGGGTTACAGCCATTCCTGGGCGACGCGGCGGTCCAGGTCTTCCCAGTCCGCCATGCCCAGCACCCGCGTGGTGTTCAAGCCGCGCAGGTAACCGCGCAACTGTTGGGCGCTGGCGCAGCGCAGATCGGCGTCGGCCGTTTCGTCCTGCAATACGCTTTCATAATCGACCAGGTAATCGGCGATCCGCTCGCGAAACTCCGGTAGAACGGCTTCGCGGATGCGGTCGAAGGTTTTCTGGTGGGGCTTCATGGTCGGGTCCTTATCTATTTTTATGTAGGCACTATCGGTTCAGATAATAGTCACCATCACCGATTGCAAGTTCTGTTTTTTCAGCAAAAGCGCAAAATTGCCCCATCGAAACGCTGTTCAAGGAAATGCGCGATGAGGACGATTATCCAGCTGGCATTGATGGCCCTGATGCTGGGCACTGTGGCCGTAAACAACGCCGCCATTGCCGATGAACTGCGAACAGGCCATTTGCTACCCATCGACGCTAGCGTAGACTCCCTGCAGCACGCGCAATCGGTCGGTGTGTTGTTGAGTGATAGCACCCGCGACAACCTCAGCTACCTTGAACGCTACCACGACATGGCCTTGAACGGCGCCAAGGATGCCCTCGACGAGCGTATCCGCCAGGCGTTCGTCAACAGCTCCGACCCGGAACTGGCCATCGATTGGCTGATGGGCTCGCTGCAAGGCGCCTTTGTGTCAGTGACGGTGTATGACACGCTGGATGCCTTGGTGCAGGCGCACCCGGATGTAGTGGTGATGCTCGATACCCATAACCAACTGCTGACCCAGCGTAACGACAGGGTCGAGGCACGGTTTATTGCGCGGTTCTATAACGCGAACCTGCAATACATCGCCAAGGCCGAAGGCTCGGTGTACAAGCACGTGCCGTCGGTGTGGGTGCATGACAAGGCGGCCCCCGAGATTGCCGCGCAGATCGAGCAGCAGCGGGATGTACAGCAAGCGGCCTTGCGTCAGTTTGATGCATCGCTCAAGGCGTTGGTCCAAGCCGGTTGATGTGATTTTTTGATTATTTTCCAGGAATTTCTATGCGCTCTTTTTTCGTCCCGGCCCTGGCCTTTGCTTCGTTGTGGCTGGCTGGTTGTGTGTCTGCTCCCAATGCTCCGACGCTGACCCTGCAAACCACCAAGACGCCCGAAGGTTATACCCAATGCGTGCTGCCCAAGCTGGAAAAGCACGGCATCACCTCGACGGTCACGCAGAACTCGCGCCACGCCAAAGTGGTGTTGACCAGCAAGATTGCCGCGGATGATGTGCTGGAGGCGTACAAGAGCCAGGATGGCACCAAGGTGTTCCTGTATGAGCGCAAGCCGCTGGCTTCCACGCTGACGCCGTCGCGGTTGGAGTTGGTGGCGCAGGAGTGCAAGTAGTCTGCACAGCACCAATCCACTGTTGAGCGGGGTTTGTGTGGGAGCGGGCTTGCTCGCGAAGACGGAGTGTCAGTCGCTGAGTGTGTTGGTTGACCCACCGCTTTCGCGCTGTC